>NZ_JAWJBQ010000026.1:0-44949 GCF_046535955.1 Pseudoalteromonas sp. SIMBA_162
GGCTCCCCCTCCCCGACTCGAACGGGGGACCTGCGGATTAACAGTCCGTCGCTCTAACCAACTGAGCTAAGGGGGAAGCGTCTTGCCTTTCAACGGGGCGAAATATTAATGACCGCGCTGCAAAGTGTCAACATATAAAAGTCATAAATTAAAAAAAGAGGTTTATTCGTTGTTTTTATGTGCAATCTGCGTGTTTTATAGCTTTATTTGAAACCATTTATTGGTCTTTCAATAAAACCATCAGTGGTAAACTAGCGCTAAGTGATCGTTTGCTATAGCCAATTGAGTAAATAAAATACGACTTTGAAATGATTTGGTCTGTGTAAAACACAAAATTTAAAAGTACTGACTCTTCGTTTTAGCTATTTATACTCAAAAACCTGACGTTAGGGTATTTTTAATCCTAAGTAATAAAATCTAAAGCGTATGCTTTTTAAACATTTGTAATTTTAGCACCTAACCATATATGCAAGTAAAAGCAAAGGTGTTCATAAATAATACAATCAATAACTTGCAATTATAAATGCTGAATACAGGTTAGCTTAATAATCACATTGCAAATAAAATTTACTAACCTGATGAAATAGGTTTGCAAAGGTTATAAAACACTAAAAAAGCAAATCTCATCACTTTTTAAGTTAGTAGTAAAAATGTATCTCTCTTAAACCCTTTATAAATGCGGGGTCCAATGAGTTATCCACGGTTTCTGTGGATAACTCTGTTTATGAAACTTTAAGAACATCAGCAGCACCAGTAATTTAGAGTGCTACAACGATTTCAAGCTTTTAAATCATTATTTTTATTTCATTTAAAAACAATGACTTAAGGTTTTTGTTTTATTGTGTGTGATACGATGAGTGGAATTTTTCGTTACGATAAATCAAAAAGGAAGTTTGTGCAAAAAAGCATCAGGTAACGCGTGTGTTTTGTAATAAAAGTAACAATTATGTGTCTTAATTGTTTTTTGGCGCGTTAACCCGCTGTTTTAACAAAACCGTTTAAAAAGCAACGTTTACTTCAAGGGCGCACTTTAAGCAGTTTTATTGCATTAAATCTATTGATAAATCCGTGGCTTGAATTGCCCTGATGCTTTAAAATGATCAACTCAGTAAAAGAGGCTATTTATTTCATGCGCGCAAGACAAAATACCAAGACTCGCCCAGATTTACTCAATGATCCCATCTTACCCACGTTGAAAACCATGACTGTTCCAATGATTTTTGGCATGATCATGTTAATGATGTTTAATATTGTTGATACCTTTTTTATTAGCTTGTTAGGTACTGAGCCCCTTGCGGCAGTGAGTTTTACATTCCCTGTTACATTTACTGTAATTAGTTTGGCTATTGGATTAGGAATAGGTACTTCAGCTGTCATTGCAAAAGCATTAGGCAGTAACAAAATAGATGAAGCCCGTTTTGACGCCAGTATCTCTATATTAGTGGCTGTTGTACTGGTGCTTGCGTCATCGCTTATTGGTTATCTACTTATTGACCCTGTATTTACATTATTGGGGGCAGGGCAGCAGGTGCTTCCGTTAATTCATGACTACATGAATATTTGGTTTATTGGCAGTGTATTTTTGATCACACCAATGATTGGTAACTCCGTATTACGTGCCAGTGGTGATACTAAAACGCCAAGTATTGTAATGGGGGGGGCTGGGCTAATAAATGCAATACTTGACCCAATGCTGATATTTGGTTTTGGCCCTATACCTGCTATGGGTATTCAAGGGGCTGCGATTGCAAGTGTAATAGCTTGGGCTGTAGCCGTTGTGATTATTTTATATATATTAATCGTAAAAAAGCGACTACTTAGCTTAAAAGCGGGCTCACAAACGGTTGTGGGGGCAATCCGAAAAATCTTAAAAATAGGTGTACCTGCTGCAGGTGCTAATATGCTCACGCCTGTTGCAATGGCAGTCATGACTGCACTTGTTGCTAATCATGGCCCTGAGGCTGTTGCCGCGTTTGGTGTTGGTAGCAGAATAGAGTCTATTGCAAGTATTTTAGTGCTTGCCTTATCAATGACACTCCCTCCATTTGTTAGTCAAAATTTTGGGGCTGGAAAGTTATGTAGAGTGAAGGATGCATACATAGGTACCTTGAAGTTTGTCATGGTTTGGCAGTTCATAATTTATATTTTACTGATTATTTTTTCTGGCGTTATAAGTCAGTTATTTGGTAAAGAGCAAGCGGTAATAGATGTAATTAAACTTTTTATTTATATCATTCCACTTAGTTATGGTCTGCAAGGTGTGATCATATTATCAAACTCATCGTTTAATGCTTTGCATAAACCAATGAACGCGCTGTTTTTAAGTGTTATTCGGTTGTTTATTTTTTATGTTCCGTTTGCTTATTTAGGTAGTCATTTTGCAGGGTTAACGGGATTATTTATAGGCGCTGCTGTCGGTAATTTATTTACCGCATTGGTAGCGTATAAATGGTTTATAAAAGAGCTTGAGTCTTTGAGCAGTCAGTCGTTACAGGAGTGCAATAGTTGAGTGATCATTTTCAGTTAAAATCACAGTTTAAACCAGCAGGGGATCAACCCACCGCAATAAAGCAATTATGTGAAGGTTTAGAAGCCGGGCTTGCTCATCAAACATTGTTAGGGGCTACAGGTACGGGTAAAACTTTTACCATGGCTAATATTATTAGCGACTTAAATCGCCCAACAATTATTATGGCCCACAATAAAACGTTGGCTGCGCAGCTTTATGGTGAAATGAAAGAGTTTTTTCCTAAAAATGCCGTTGAATATTTTGTTTCTTATTATGACTATTACCAGCCAGAGGCCTATGTTGTATCGAGTGATACGTTTATCGAAAAAGATGCCTCTATAAATGAGCACATAGAACAAATGCGTTTAAGTGCTACTAAAGCACTTCTTGAACGCCGCGATACCATTATTGTTGCATCGGTTTCGGCTATTTATGGTTTGGGTGACCCTCAGTCATACATGAAAATGATGTTGCTTTTAAAAGTCGGCGAAAAAGTTGACCAGCGTGACATGCTTCGCCGCTTAGCCGAAATACAATACACGCGTAACGACATAGAGTTTAGCCGTGGTACTTACCGAGTTCGCGGCGAAGTGGTCGACATATTCCCGGCAGAGTCAGAAACATATGCAGTGCGGGTAGAAATGTTTGACGACGAAATAGAGCGCTTGAGTATTTTTGATCCGCTGACAGGTGCTGTTGAAAAACATATTGTGCGTGCCACTATTTATCCTAAAACGCACTATGTAACTCCGCGAGAAAAAATTCTTGGCGCAATCGAAAATATTAAAATAGAACTAAAAGATAGAAGAGCTCAATTACTCAGTGCCAATAAATTGGTAGAAGAGCAGCGTATTGCGCAGCGCACTCAGTACGATATAGAAATGATGACCGAGTTGGGTTATTGCTCGGGAATAGAAAACTACAGTCGATATTTATCGGGGCGAACTCCTGGCGATCCGCCACCAACATTGCTTGATTACCTGCCTGATGACGCATTAATGATTATTGATGAATCCCATGTAACGGTGTCGCAAATCGGCGCTATGTATAAAGGCGACAGAAGCCGTAAAGAAAACCTTGTAGAGTATGGTTTTAGAATGCCCTCAGCCATGGATAATCGCCCACTTAGGTTTGAAGAGTTTGAAGCCATTGCTCCGCAAACCATTTATGTATCGGCAACGCCTGGTGACTTTGAAATGGAGCGCAGTGGCGGGGAAGTTGCAGAGCAAATTATTCGTCCAACAGGACTTTTAGACCCGCTTATAGAAGTAAGGCCTGTTGGCGACCAAGTTGATGATTTATTATCAGAAATATACCAATGTGTTGATAAAGGTGAGCGCGTATTAGTGACTACGCTTACTAAACGTATGTCTGAAGATTTAACCGATTACCTAAGTGAACACGGCGTAAAAGTTCGTTATTTGCATTCAGACATAGATACTGTAGAGCGTGTAGAGATAATTCGTGATTTACGCGCAGGGGTGTTTGACGTGCTAGTAGGCATTAACTTACTAAGAGAAGGTTTAGATATGCCTGAAGTGGCACTGGTTGCCATACTGGATGCTGACAAAGAAGGCTTTTTACGTTCAACTCGCTCGCTTATTCAAACTATTGGTCGTGCCGCGCGTCACTTAGATGGCCGTGCTATTTTATATGGCGATAAAGTGACTAAATCTATGGCAAAAGCGATAGATGAAACAAGCCGCAGGCGCGAAATTCAACATCAATACAATATAGATAACGGCATAGAGCCACGTGCTTTAGCCAAAAAGATTCTTGATGTGATGGATGTAGGCGAAGAAGCTGGACCTAAAGATAACCTACAACTTATTCGTAAAGAGTCTAAAAAGGTGCTTAGCGCGAAAGAAATTGCAACGCAAATCAAGCAGCTTGAAACTAAAATGCACGCGTATGCGAGTAATTTAGAATTTGAAAAGGCGGGCTCTGTGCGCGACGAAATACACGAACTACAACAACAGTTGATTAATTAAAAAATGACTATAAATTTTACGCCTCTTATCACGGCACTTGAGAGTGCCCCTATTTTAAATAACGAACTGTGTCGTGTTTTTCACGGGCGAGGCCATAGTATTGAGGCATTAAGCCACTTAAATTTAGATTTTTACCCGCCCAGCTTATTTTTAGTTTCTTACGATGAAATAGACGACAACACGCTTAATCAGCTAACCGAAACACTTTGGCAGTGGGCGCAAGCGCATTACCCAGAGTTAATTACCTCGCTTGTTTATCAGCAGCGCGCAGGTGTACAAAGCCAAAATACCGTTATGTTTGGAGCGCTTCCTAACCCGCATACAGTAACCGAAAACGGAATTCGCTTTTTAGTTGATTTGCAAAGCCGCCAAAATACGGGGATTTTTCCAGATATGCGAAGCGGCCGTGAGTTTGTAATGGCGAATAGTAAGCATGGCAAAGTACTTAATTTATTTTCGTACACGTGCGGCTTTTCGTTAGCAGCAATGCAGGGCGGCGCTGATCACGTAATGAATATGGATATGAGCAAAGGAGTACTCAAAGTAGGTAAGCAAAACCATCAGTTAAATGGCTTTGACAAAGGCGTGAGTTACTTACCTCACGATATTTTAAAGTCGTTTGGTAAATTAAAAAAAGCGGCCCCGTTTGATCTGATTATTGTTGACCCACCAAGTTTTCAAAAAGGTAGCTTTATTTTAACTAAAGATTACCAAAAAGTGCTCCGTAGGCTCCCTGAGTTACTTAATCAAACAACTAAATTGCTTTTATGCGCCAATAGCCCCGAGCTAACTGAGGATGCATTTAAAGCACTTATTGCTGAGCACACACAAGGTGCGATTGAATTTGTAGAGCGCCTTGCACCTACCGCACGCTTTATTGAAATAGACAGTGATAAAAGTTTAAAAGCGCTTGTCTATAAAATGTCACATTCGCCTGATTAAATGAAGCTCAGTAAACGACTGGCTGCGATTGATGCGCTGATCACTCGCCAGCAAAACACTATTTGGGATTGCTGCTGCGATCATGGCTATTTGGGAATGGCTTTGTTAAAGCGCTCAGCTGCGGATAAGGTCATATTTGTTGATATTTTATCCAATGTCATGGCCGACCTTGAGGCAACGCTTACACGTAACAAAAAATTAAGGACGCCTGGTGATAAAAAGCCTGAATGGCAGGTCTTGTGTCAGGACGTTGGAAGTATAAAGCTTGATGATGTAACAAATCAGGTAGTGGTTATAGCGGGTATAGGTGGTGAATTAGCGCTGCGTTTAGTGCAGCAAATAATAGCTAACAACTCGCCAGAGTGTGTAAAGCATGTTCGATTTATTTTATGTCCAATTCACCACACCTATTTACTGCGCAGTGGTTTACACACGCTTAATTTGGGTTTGCATAGTGAGCACATCATAAGCGATAAAAACCGTATATACGAACTCATAGAGGTTAGCTTTAAAAGCAACCAAACGGTAAGTAAAACAGGTGATGCCATGTGGGACTTAAATAATAAACAGCATACGGCTTACATTCAACGACTGTTAAATCATTATAATAAAATGCTCAATAAAGATGAGCTTTATTATCAAAAAGTTATAAGCGACTATCAAAGTCTATACGATAGTTAAAAAAGCCCAATTTTGTCGGGCGGCTGTGATCTAATTACATAACAAAACACGTAATGTAAGCACAGTTAATATCTTGCCCAGTGCGAGTTTATTTGGTTTATTTATGTCAGATAAAAATAGTCACCTAAATACGTTACTCAGTAACGACAAAAAATGGCAACATAGCTACGAGCAGCCAATTCCCTATGCGCCGCTTGTGCAATTAGCTAATAATAATTGGGTCGTTCCACAGCATTTTTTACGTTACAAGCATACACTTGAAAGTGTAAATGAAGTGCTCGAAAGCATAGAGTTTTCGGCGCACTTTAGAGTTCTTGCTGCACAAAAAGGCGATGAAATATACCTACAAGTTGCAGTACTAAGCCCTGACAACTACAAAAAAAGTGGCCATCAAAATGCCGATAAGGCAAAAAAATTACTATTCGGTAGGCGCTGGATAGTAGAAGAAAACTTACCGACCTCAGAACTTATTCAAACTGCTTTTTTAGCTTTAAAAGTAGCGCGTGAGCACGAAGTGAGAGAGTTGTTTCAGTTAAAACAAAATGGTGCAATTAGCACACCATTTAATAATCACCACGACTTACCTGTCATGGCGCAAAACCCTGAACTAGTCATACAAGCTCGGCATAGTAATGACGTTAAAGATTTAATCAGCCGTATTGTTTTTGCTGACTCGACTGTTGAGCTTACCAGCCATCAAGTTATAAACGAGCAGCAACACTTGTATACAGTAAAGCTTCATTGCGACAACGCTCAGCTTAATGAATTTAATAACAAAACAATTGCGTTTTTAACTACGGGTTCGTCTACTAACCACTTTTTACATGGTTTTATTACAGCCTTAGTTAATACTAGCAACGACTACGTAAACGAGCAGTTTAAGTATCAAGGTTTTGCCCGTTTTAGTAAAAATGTGGCTGTAGAAAGTATTGGTAAGTTAAGCATTGCAATGCGCTCACCAAATACAGTTGATTTGTGCTCAATGGGTAAGCAAGAAGCTAATCAATTAAACTTCGAAATAGACAGCGGGCGGGCACCTCAGGGATGTGGACAAGCTATAGGTGGGTTTTTAGCAGCCCATGGAATAGAGCAACCAGAAAATGCCCATTTATACCCAAACTACCTTTAATGGCCTTAGCGAACAAGTAAGCGTTTAACAACGCTTACAGTTTGTTGATTTCTTGCTTAACGTTAAAGCTTGAGTCGGTCACAATGGCTTCGAGTGTTTGTACACGTTCTTTTAGTGCAACTAATTCTACTTTTGTTTCAGCAAGTTGTTTATGAGCATCGCTATTGTTGTTTTGCATTTTATGTTTAAACTCTAAATGCTTTTTATACATATCGTAAACCACACCCGAACCCACAGATATAAGCACAATTAGCACAATCATCGTAGTACCAGACATAACTATATTCCTTTTATATTTTTATTTTTAAAGTATACGCTTTCTTCAATTTAGATAAAGCTGACAATTGTAACTTTATTTGTAAAGGGTGATGATTTGAAATCAATCAATTAACACTGTGGCTATAAACATGTGCATCAGTGCTTTTTGTCTGGTGTTCATACTTTATACAGTAACAGGGTTGTTTAATGTCAAATCAATCGCCATATAGTTACTAACACACTATTTTATAAACTAATTTTATCAGAGAGTTATTATGCTAAATAATAAAATACCTCCCGTTATAGTTGTTCTATTTTTTGCAGGCATTATGGCGCTTATAGCGCATTACAGTGTTATTGACTTTACTGTATTTGTTGCCTACTTGGCGGCAAGCTTAGTTATTATTGGTTGTGCAAGTTGTGTTGCGGGTGTTGTGAGCTTTAAGCTAGCCAAAACCACAGTAAACCCCAATAAACCAGAACAGGCATCAAAATTAGTTACCAGCGGTATTTACCGAATTTCACGTAATCCCATGTATTTAGGATTTGCATTTATTTTAGCTGGGTGGGGTGTGTGGTTAAGCTCTGTTTGGGCAATGTTAGGTGTTATTGGGTTTATTGGCTATTTAACGTTGTTTCAAATAATGCCAGAAGAACGTGCGCTTACTAAATTATTTGGTGATGAATTTACTATCTACAAAGCTCGGGTAAGGCGCTGGCTATAGGGTTGCAAAAATGCCGCGTAATTAATTTACTGTGCAATAAAAAAGGCTATGTAACATAGCCTTTCTCTTGTATCTATGTGGGTATGTATGTGTTGCTTATTCGTATTCTAATGGGTCTGTAATATTGTTTAGTGCAAATGCTTCTAAACGTTCTTGGCACGCACCACACTTACCACAGGCCTTTTCACGGCCGTTGTAACATGTCCATGTTTGGCTGTAATCTAAACCCATTTTAATACCGTCAGTTAAAATATCAATTTTGGTGTTATTCAAATACGGGCTAAAAATTTCTACTGCATCGTAGTTTGCAATACGACATACATCATCCATTTTTTGCACAAATTCAGGACGGCAATCGGGGTAAATAGCATGATCCCCAGAATGAGCACCGTAATAAACTTGGCTTGCTTTAAGTGATACTGCGTAACCAACTGCAAGCGAGAGCAAAATCATATTACGATTTGGCACAATCGTGCTTTTCATGCTTTCTTCTTCGTAGTGGCCTTCTGGTACATCAATGTTATCGGTTAATGATGAGCCACCAATAAGCTGATTAATAGCTGAAATATCAACTATTTTGTGTGGAACATTAAGCTTTTCACATACTTGCGCAGCAACTTTAAGCTCTTTTACATGACGCTGACCATAGTCAAATGAGAGGGCATATACATCATGGCCTTGTTGCAGGGCTTTATTTAATACGGTAAATGAGTCCATACCGCCGGAATAAATAACAACTACTTTTTGCGTCATATCTGTTTTGCTCTTAGTTTTAATAGAGGTTTATATCAGGGCGCGATATACTACACGGCCGCAGCTTAAATAACAATTTTTGCACAGCGCTTTTTCGTCTTTAATAGTAGCAATTTGGCTACTAGGTAGTAAGTGAGATCTCTTTTGTACAAAATTAATGAAGTGTTTGAAACCATTCAAGGTGAAGCAAGCTTTACTGGCACACCCTCAATATTTTTACGCCTGCAAGGTTGCCCTGTAGGGTGTTCGTGGTGCGACACAAAACAAACATGGGATGTAGACAACGTATACAAAGTGTCTCTTGACGAAACCGTAGAGAAAAAAGCCGACTCAGATCATTGGGCCGATGCCAGCGCCGAGCAAGTACTTGAGCTGTTTAAATCACGTGGCTATACCGCAAAGCACGTAGTAATTACTGGCGGCGAGCCATGCATGTTCGATTTAAACCCAGTATGTAACTTATTACATGCACAAGGCTTTACTACACAAATAGAAACCAGCGGCACGTTTGAAATACTTGCCCCTGAGCAAACATGGGTTACTGTATCGCCTAAAATAAACATGCGCGGCGGTTATGAAGTACTTACCAGCGCCATGAAACGCGCCAACGAGATAAAGCACCCAGTAGCGATGCAAAAGCACGTAGAAGAGCTTGAAGAATTATTTGCTAAAACAGGTGTTAACCCAAAGCTTGTTTACTTACAGCCAATTAGCCAAAAAGTATCAGCAACCAAATTAGCAATCGACACCTGTATAGCCAAAAACTGGCGCCTATCAATACAAGTACACAAGTATTTAGGAATTAGTTAAAGCGCAAAGGCGGCTTTAAGTGGTTAGCTGTAAGCGATAAGCTGCTTTGCGTTAAGTTATATTCTGTAAATAAAAGGTTGGGTTGAGTGAAACGAAACCCAACACAGCAACTTCAATGCTCACTCTTTCCAAGCACTCTTTATATCAAACTCTAACAAGCTTATTTAAACACGTAGGTCGGATAAGCAAAGCGCCATCCGACAATGTTAGTTAATTTCTTCCCTGCAGTGATAGCAATTATTTGTTGGCAGGCGATAGCTAGTAGCTGATTGCATTACCTGGTTTTTCTTACACTTTGGGCAGAAGTAATTAATAACATTCACAATTAGTACGATTGCAAAAATAATACCGCCAATATAAAACGGGTTTGCATAAAACTGATTACTTGCCGGCGAAAACTGAAACCCAATAATACATGTGATTAAAGCCACTAAATACGCTTTAAACCTAACTGCCTTTTTCAAATTTAAATCCTTATATTTAGTTTTTTATGCTCAATATATCAATAGACTATACCGTGAAAGATGGTGAGTACTAGATTAAAGTGCACTTTAAGGGGAGTTTTTGACTAAGTATTTTTTATCCAGCCAATACTTAGTATATATCGGTTACCTTTTTCTACCTTTGATACTTGGTGCCTGCTGATATCAGGGCGAAATAACTTGATCCTTTCTGTTTCAAATATGAGGCTAGAGCAAATAAACTCTCCGCCTATATCCGCTTTTTTTAACACAATATTTAGTCTGTAATGCTGACCATCCTTAACATGATCAGTGTGCGGTGGTATTTCACTTCCTTTTGGGAACTTTAATAAATACACATCAAACTTTATGGGCCAAAATGCACCACAAAGCAGCATTTTATCATAGCCCGATTTTTGCCTGCCTCGTGACCACCGAAATAGCTTTTTTACAAAAGACATACACACTCCTTGATTTAGAGACTTTAAATCGCGCTTTTAATTGTTGCTTAAAGCATTATGCACATCGAATATAAGCACTTTAGGGCTTATAAATTATCCAGCACCATTTGTTTTATTTTATGAGCTTTTACGAAGTGATCTAATTGATGAGTTTGAATCCACCAAGTAGCAGCTTCCATTAAAAGTTCAGGATTGTTGTTTTTATTAGCAAAAAAAGCGTAGAAAGACAGACCTACACTATCACCTTTACTGGCAATTTTTTTATCACATACTTCAATGATTTTAGTTCTTAATTCTTGTCTCATATATGAGTAACCTAATAAAGCGTATTGGTGAAAACAAAAAGGAACAAACTGTAACTTTAAATTCAAAACGAGCAGTTGTTTATTTATTTTTCGAAGATGCTTTATTTAACCACGTTATTTAGTAAATAACATAAAAAAGCGCTGCTCTAGGGCAACGCTTTATGTATTTTTTTGGTCGTAGTTAGCTAGCTTATTCTGCTGCCAAATAATCAAGCACCACTTGGTGATGATCTTTGGTTTTGAATTTATCAAATAAGTGTTTAATTTTACCGTCTTGGCCTACTAAAAATGTAAGGCGGTGAATACCGTCGTATTCTTTACCCATGAACTTTTTGTAGCCCCATACACCAAATGCTTCTGCAATGGTGTGATCTTCATCGGCGAGTAAATCAAAGTTAAGCTCTTTTTTAGTTTCAAAGTTTTTAAGGCGCTTAATTGGATCTGGGCTGATGCCTACAACACGGGTGTTAAATTTAGCAAGCTCAGCTTGTTGGTCGCGCAGGTTTTCTGCTTGCACGGTACAACCTGGTGTAGACGCTTTAGGGTAAAAGTACACAAGTACTTGTTGTTCTTTTAACAATTCACTTAATGTGATTGTTTCGTCGTTTTGGTTTTGTAAGCTAAAAGCGGGTGCTGTATCACCAGCTTGTAATGGACTAATTGTGTTCATGCTATTTCCTTAACGAATGCGTTTAAAAATATAATCTACGTTTAGGGTATGAGAAAGGCTCTCAAAACTAATTTTAAATTTATCTATGTCTACATCTATGGGGATATTAAATTCTACTTCACAGCGCATCTTAGTGTCAGTTTCTTCATCAAACGTATCTGACTTTAAAGAGCAAATGCTGATGTGGTTATCGGCAAAAAAGCGTGTCACTTTGCTTAGCGTACCAGGGGTATCTATACCCGTGTATTCTAATGTGTAACCGGCACAAAACTCGCTAGGGGTATGGCTGGTTGTGCGCTTCATCATGGTTAACAAGCCAAGTTCCATTGCTTTGGTTGGTAACACATGTTCAATTCGGCTAATGGCCGACATATCGCCCTGCAATAACATTATAAAGGTAAACTCGCAGCCTAAAATGGCAATGCGGCTGTCAATAATATTGCAGTGACAGTCGCTGACTAATTGCGTCAGTTCACTGACAATACCAGGCCTGTCTTCGCCGATAGCAGTTAACACAATTTGATGATTTGAAAATGCAGTCATGGGTTAAAATACCTAAGTTACAAGGGTTATAACAACGCAATGGATAACACTACTAAATACACTCGAGGACTTGCTCGGCGGCGAAGTTTAACACAAAACAGTGTGTAAACTACAATGCGGGCTAATTAAGCGTGTTTAAAGTACGGTGTTTCTTGTTTTTACTAGCACAGGAAAGTACCATAGTTAAAATTTGCTTATTTGCCCTTAGTTTTTTCTAAGTTGAGGTGCTGAACTTTATTGTAATTAAGCAGCCAAATAAAAATGTAAAGTTAATATTGATTTTACACTGAACCAAATCGGCATAACCCACTCATATATTTGTTAAAACAATTAAAGGGTATGCTAAGGAGAATTATCTGTGCAGTATTGGATCCCAAAAGCACTTGCAGTAAGTGTATTGGTAAGTTTATCAGGGTGTAGTGTATTTGTTAACGATGCGCATAATGAACGTAATTACCGCGCGCATGAGCCAGTAAAAGCGCCAGCGTCTTTATCTCAGCCGGCTCAAGATCCAGTTTATAAAATGGAAGTAGGTCAATATAATAATAATCCAGACGCAACCAATTATCGTCCACCAGCTCAAGTACTCACTGTAGCAAAAGGCAGTTGGGTGGAGGAGGCTGATAATTTAGCACGCGTATATTTTGATAAAAACGATGGCATTGTTGATTTAGATGACTTTATTTGGGATTCAATTAAAGCTGTTTTAGCTGAAAACAACACCGCTACAACCAAAGAAGACAAGCTACTTGGTATTATTGAAACCGATTGGTACGCAATTATTAAAACCGAAGAAAGCTGGTTGTGGGGCGATGAAAAGAACGATGACCTGCAACGTTTTAGATTTTCTATTGAAAAAAAATCGCATGAACGTACAGCTTCTTTACGTGCTGAGCTAATCGATTTTAAAGGTGATACAACACTTACAGACTTGCTTAAACAGCAATTAGAAGTGCGTGCACTTAACCAAGTTATTACTGAATTTGATTTCCGCTATCGCCAGCTTGAAGTAGATATGCGCAAGCGCCAAGGTATTATTTCTTTAGAAATGGGCTTTGACAATAAAGGTAATGCAGCACTGGTTACTGAGCAGTCTTACGATGCGGTATTTGATCGTTTTTCAGGCTTTTTAGAGCGTTTGTCGTTTACTATTGTTGAAATAAACCAAGATACAGGTTTAATTACAGCTGACTATAAAGCACCGGAAAGCAGTATGTGGGATTCGATTTGGGGCGACGATATTGCGCAATTACCAATAGATGAAGGCCAATACCAAATTTTAGTGAGTAAAACCAAGCAAGGTGGCACAAGCTTAACCTGGATGGACGATAAAGGCGAAACGCTAGAGCCAGGTACCATGAATGGTTTACAGCAAGCACTAGAAGCAGCACTTATTAAGCGCGGCATTAAAATATAAATAATAATACGTTTTACCACAAAAAGAGCGCTTAGCTCTTTTTGTGGTTTTTATAGGTTAAAAATATGTCTCAATTATCAACTTCACCTCAGTACGATTGGCGTACTTGGTTTGCGTTCCTTGTGCCTTCGCTAATTGGTGTGTTTTTGTTTATGACGCCGGTGTCGAGCGGTGAAGCAATGACCATTCCTATTGCAATGATGGCCAAAGCCATGCAAGTATTTTTTGCAGATACAGCACAAGCCATTATTACTGCCATAATTTGTATAACGGGTGCGTTTTCACTCATTGTAAGTGTTTTTAAGCCTCAAGTGATTTGCAAAGTACCACTATTAAACCACTTATTTAATGTTAGTTGGATTTGGTTGATTACGCGTTTATTTGGTACTGCATTTGTATTAATGACCTTTTTAGGCGTGGGGCCGCATGCGATCACGTCTGAAAATACAGGGGCACTCGTGTTAAACGACTTACTTCCTGTGTTGTTTTCGGTATTTATACTGGCAGGACTTTTACTTCCTTTGTTACTTAACTTTGGGTTGCTTGAGTTGGTAGGTACGTTATTAACTAAAGTAATGCGCCCGTTATTTGGCGTTCCAGGGCGAAGTGCCGTTAACTGTGTGGCATCGTGGTTAGGTGATGGCAGTGTGGGAATATTAATGACTGCGCGCCAGTACGAAGATAAATACTACACACAACGCGAAGCCGCTGTTATTGGTACTACATTTTCTGCTGTTTCAATTACGTTTTGTTTAGTGGTTATTGGCCAAGTAAAGCTTGAGTATTTATTTGCTCCGTTTTATTTAACGGTGTGCTTGGCAGGTATTACTGCTGCTATTATTGTGCCGCGCTTGCCACCGCTTAGGTTTAAAAAAGATTTACTTATTGATGGCTCAGAGCCTGATGCAAACGCTGAGCTGGTGCCTGAAGGTAAATCATTAGTGGGTCATTCTTTAGATATTGCGCTGGCCAAGGCAGATAAATCGCCGGGTATAGTGGGGACGTTAAAAGAAGGCGTACACAACGCACTTGATATGGTATTTGCTGTATTACCTGTTGTTATGGCAGTGGGTACATTTGCATTAATCATTGCAGAATACACGCCGCTATTTCAATATTTAGGTATGCCGTTCATTCCATTTTTAGAATTGTTGCAAGTGCCTGAAGCTGAGGCTGCAGCACAAACAATCATGGTTGGTTTTGCCGATATGTTTATCCCTTCAATCCTTGCAGCTGGGACTATTGAGAGTGATGTAACACGCTTTATCATTGCCGCGATGAGTGTGACTCAGCTTATTTATATGTCTGAAGTGGGGGCGCTGCTGTTAGGAAGTAAAATCCCAGTAAATATTGTTGAGCTGTTTGTAATATTTATTCTCAGAACACTTATAACATTGCCAATTATTTCGTTAATGGCACATTGGCTTGTTGGTTAAGCTTGTTTTTTAAATTAAAAGCCCTGATTTATCAGGGCTTTTTTGTGTCTTGTTTGTTTTTTAAGTGCGAGTCTGACTTTTTAAATTCCATATTAGCACTGTGTTTTATTAAGGCAATATTTCCTATTACAACACCAAATACCATCACCACAATGAGGATTACTTGCCATGTTTGCATTTTAATTTCTCAGTTTTTGTTTGCTGATTATTTTACGTTTTTAAATAGTAATTACCAGCAAACAAATCAGAGGGTATTAAAATCGCTTGGCAACCGATAAGGTCATAAAATCAAGGCCTGGATTGGGCTTTTGAAACCCTGCATTAGAATAATGAATAATTCGTAAAGCAATGTTTGTATCACCTAAGTCAGCAACGAGTCCAATACGATCTTCAAATTGATAATGGCTACTTAAATTCTTACCACCAAACTGTGTTTCGTCAATAAGTGAAACACCAATGCCTGCTTCAACATAAAACGGGGTGTTATTAAAACTAAACGCTGGAAACTGCAATACAGGCGATACCGCTAATACCATGTTAGATTGTGAGTGGTGGTTATGCGCAAATTCCCACAGGTTTACACTGGTTTCGATATAAAAGCGGGTATCTCCAACTAAGTTTTGCATTTTTGGCATATGGTATTGATAAGCTAATTTTATTCCATTTATATTACCCGTGCCTTTAAGTACGTCGACTGCGTAGCCATGGTTTGATTGCGCTAATGCTGTAGTATTAATAAAAAGTGAGGCGATTAATAAAATAAGTATTTTAAAAAAGGATTTCATAGCTGCTCGCTGATAGTTGGTTTATCGAAAAAACAAATGATGAGGGTGGGGAGGTTATAAATTCAAGGCGAGCGAAAATGGGGATGTATACGGTGTGTTAATAGGTTTTATTAACTTATTGAAATTTAATTACTTAATCTATTGATGCTTTTTGGGCATTAATAAGTTGCTTATTTGTGCCTTTTTTATTGCGTATTAATGACGTAAATTAGCCTTAACTTAATCACACAAACAAAAAATATTATGAAACTTATTAAACTATTTTTAATTGCTACCGCATTTTTAAGCACATCGCTTTATGCACAAGCTCAGCAATCACCAGATATACTTTTAGAGTCTGTAGCAGACACCCTTTTTGCTGATATAGGCAAAGTGAACAGTAAAGGTAATGCCAGTAAAAGTGAAATGTCGGGAATTGTTGAAAAACGTTTAATGCCACATATTGATATTAAGTTTGTGTCTTTTAAACTATTAGGTAAACACATTAAAGGCATTGAGCGCCAACAAGCTGTTGATTTTATTAACGCGGTTGAGCATTACTTAACTGGTACATATGCCGGTGCATTAATGAAATACACAGGTCAAAAAGTGGTTTTTGAGCACAATAATGCACAAAGCGATTCAGAATATGCCACGGTTAATACGCAAATTATAGAGCCTAACGCCCCCACAATTGATTTAAGCTTTAAGTTACGCCTAGGTAAAGATAACCAATGGAAGGTGTATGATATTGTAGCCGAGGGTATTTCGCTTTTAAGTGCTAAGCAAAAAGAGATAATTCAGCGCATTTCAGATGTAGGCATTGACCAAGTAATTAGCGAGTTAAAGAATAAATAATTAATCTTTTTGTGTGGAAGAGATTAAGCCCAACTCCAACCTAAAAAGCAGCCATGTAATTACTTACTTGGCTGCTTTTATATTTTTCATTATTCATCTACTTTGTTCTAGCGTGGCGATCTGGGTGTGCTAGAATATCGCCTCTTTGATTAAGCGTGGTGTCAGCTGAAAGCTGCTATAACCTGACCACTTACCCAAGCTACACTGGAGTTGTGTTGTTTTAATGGAAAATGTACTGATTTGGCCAAAGGAATATCCGTTACTCATTAAAGGCCTTGTAGAGCAAAACGGTGCCTTTATTTTAGATGCTTTAGAAGCTTGGCCAGCTTGTCGTTCTACCAATGAAGACGATGGTGTGTGTACCACTGTTTTGCCCCCGATTTATTATTTGGCGTGGTTAACACCGCTTGAGCCTTTTGAAGAATGCTATTTTCAACATATTTGTGAATACGACGAAGATGCACAGGCATACGTAGGCGCAATGAAAACCCACTTTTACGATAACGAATATACTCCAGAAAGCTTAGTGCTATTGTTGTGTCAGCGTTTAGAAAAATACGCGAGTGTTGCCGCACAAAATGCAGTTGAAACACCGCTTTCATTATTTAATTTATTTTTTAGCAAACGCTATTTTACACTCATTGAACATGCTTTAAATAATGGCAGTAAGCTTAGTGCTGTTGATGCGTTATCGCTATGGAAAGAGGTTGATTTTAGAGATCGCTTAAGTCACTTTATACCTGAGTCAATTGCTGACTTAGAAGTGTTAAGTGGGCTTGCAAGTGACAAAGTAGCAATGGGTAAAGACTATTTTACTTTATTGAAACAAGTATCGCCTGATGTTGATTCTGTGGTTTTACTTGAGCAAGCGCTCCTAACACATTTACGTAAAAAAACGGCCAAGCAAACAATGGCTATGCGCTTTATTGAGCAAGGTGCAACAGGCACATTAGCTGATGATAACGGTAAAACGGCATTTATGTGGGCGGCAGAGCGTGGTTTTGTAAACGTTGTGCAAACCTTACTGCCTAAGCAAGATAAAAAAGCCCTTGATAGCCTTGGTAATACTGCATTGCATTATGCTGTGCTCTCTAAAAATGAATCGTTAATGGTGATGCTAATAAAAGCAGGCTTTGATTTTAGAGCGCGTAATAACGAGGGCCTAAGTTGCTACCGATTGGCTGTGAGCATTAAAGCGCAAAACCTAGTTAAATGCCTAGAGCGTGATTTTGGAATTAAAGAGCTATCCCCAGAAGGGCAATTTGATCGTATTAAAAAAGTGCATGTTTTACATGCTATTGTGACTTTATTATTGCCATTACAGCTATTTTTCTTTTTTGATGAAGCGCTGACCATAAAAAGTGAATTGACGCTTGGTTTAACTATGGTTACGGTGATTTGTTTTTTCTTTGCTATGAGCTTAAAGCGCTGCGCTTTGTATCCACATATAAAACACCCTTGGGGTTTATTTGTATTAAGGGGCTTTTCGTTGTTGAGCTTATTAGCTCAGCTAGGTTTAGCGGGTATAGTGACGTTGGCTGCACTAAGTGAATTGGTTTAAATAGTTAATACATATTTAGAATGTATAAAAGCGCGTTTATTCAATAGTAAACGCGCTTTTTTTATTTTACTTGTGAAGCTCGTTAGCGGCTTTTTCGTCAGCTAAATCTTCTTTTAGTTTGCGAATTTTTAAGCCTAACTCTTGCCCGCGGTGCCTTGCATAATAAGTACACCCAATAAACATGAAAGATGCAAATAACAACTCAAGTAACACCCAAATCAGCTCATCAGGTGCAATCCAAAGCATAGTTAAGCCATGAATAAAATAAAGCATAACAACAAAGTTTGCCCAAGCGTAGGTATAAGTATTGTCTTTTATAATACCTCTGAGTGGAAGTAATAGAGGAATTATAGGCACAAATAACGACATAACATCGAGCGGGCCTTCTTGAGGCGGCACAAAGTACATCCATAATGGCATTAAAATGAGCAGGCCAATATAGCCAATTAAAGCAATGCGTTGAAATTTTACGGTTATTGGCTTTTTAGCAGGGGGTTGCGCTGTGTTCATTGAAGTTTACTCGCAATTTTTGCCAGGCGTATACCAACGCTTTGGCATATTTTAATTTCGTCTTTACTTAACTGGGCACTATTGTTGCTACCGGCAACGTGCGAAGCGCCATAGGGGGTCCCGCCAGTTTGAGTGCCTAATAATTCGGGCACATCGTAAGGTACACCAAGTAGCATCATTCCGTGGTGTAGTAAGGGCAATGATAAATTAAGCAGTGTGGCCTCATTACCACCATGCATACTGCTTGACGATGAAAACACACATGCGGGCTTATCAATTAGTTGGCCTTTGAGCCATAGCTCGCTGGTGGTTTCCCAAAATGCTTTGGCTTGAGAAGCCATCATACCAAATCGGGTAGGTGTACCAAAAGCCAAGCCATCACACTGTATAAGGTCATCTTTACTAATGACAATGTCGTGCGGGTTTTTAGCTACAAACGTTCTCAGTAGGGCTGTTGCGCCTTGTTGCTCTATTGACTCAGCTATTTCATGGGCCATTGCTTCAACCGAGCCATGGCTCGAGTGGTAAAGTACCACGATGGTTGTACTCATTATAAAACGCTTAAAACGTTTTCTGGTGGGCGACCAATTGCGGCTTTACCATTGTGTTCAACAATAGGGCGTTCAATTAATTTTGGATTCTGAACCATGGCGTTTATAAGCGTGGTTTCGTTTGTTTCGTCTTTTAAATTTAGCGTTTTGTACTCGGTTTCTTTTGTACGCATTAAATCACGAGCAGAGCTAAAACCAAGTTGTTCTATAAGTGTAGTAATTTGATCAGATGTTAAAGGTGTTTTTAAATACTCAACAACGGTGGGCTCAATTGATTTACTTTGCAAAAGGGCAAGTGTTTCACGCGATTTAGAACAACGCGGATTATGATAAATAGTAACAGACATAAAAGTTTCCATAGTGTGAATTGCCTCTATTTTAGGGCAACAGCTTGCAGACTTAAAGCCTTGCAAGCTCTTTTTGTAAACGGCGGTACTGAGTAAGTAATGCTTTTAATCGCTGCTGTTTTATTAACTCTGTTGATTCTACGAAGTTAAGCGCTTTTTGGATTTCATCAGCGGCTTTCATGTAAGCACCGTATTGAGATAGCACGTCAGCGTTTGCCTCGTGATAGGCCGCCAATTTGTCTTGTTTTTTGTACGCGTCAGCCAGTAGCTCTTTACCTAAACTATGCTCTGGTTTTTCCAATAAAAAACCTTTAAGCACGTTTTCAGCAAGTTCGTATTGCTTAGCTTCTAATGCTGCATTTGCATAGTTGAGCGTAATTACTTGATTGTTAGGGCGGTAATTATGTAGTTCAGCTAAAAATGAAACGGCTTCGTCGGCTTTTTTTTGCGCTATCAGTAAATCAGTTTGCGTATCAATATAAAATAAATTCTTAGGGTCACTTTTTAATAGCTTGCTTAAAATAGTGTCTGCTTCATCAAGTTTTTCTTGATCAAGTAAACTTAACGCTAAACCGTAATTAAGTGCTGTATTGCTGTAGCTGTTTTCACGAAGGAGTTTTCTAAATAAGGCTTCAGCATTTTCTGGTTTGTTGTCGTAACGCGCAAGTACTCGGCTTTTAGCAAGGTTAAATTCGAGGCTTGCAGGTAAGCGACGCTTTGGGTACTGCTCAGCACGAAGACGTACATCAGACACTCGACTTTCTGGCAGTGGGTGAGTAAGCAAAAATGCAGGTGGTTTATACTTATAACGAATTTGTGCAGCCAGTTTAGTCAAAAAGTCGCTAGATGCACGCGCATCAAACCCTGCATTATTAAGTGTTTGCATGCCTATTCGATCAGCTTCTTGTTCAGCAGAGCGACTGTGCGTTAATTGGCTAAACGCAGATTGTGTTTGGCTTGCTGAAATAATAGCAATACCAGCGTCAGGGGCAACAATAGTTGCTAAAATACCGGCTATCATACCCGCTATGGTCATTGCGCTGTTATCTTGTTGTTGCTGAATTCTGCGTGCTAAATGGCGCTGAGTGACGTGAGCGATTTCGTGACCGAGTACAGATGCAAACTGACTTTCGCTATCGGCTTGCGCAATAAGACCTGTGTGGACACCGACATGCCCGCCGTAAAAAGCAAAGGCGTTAATGTCAGAGTTATTGATCCAAAAAAATGAAAACGGGAAACGTACATCGTTTGCGTTTGCAACAAGCTTTCTACCAATGGTAGTTAGGTATTCATCTAATACGGGGTCGTTAATAATCGGTGAACCACCACGTATTTGCATCATCATTACTTCCCCAATTGCTTGTTCTTTTTCGAGGGGAAGTACTTGTAATGCAGAAGTTCCCAAGTCAGGAAGATTAAAGTTAGTTTGCGCCTTTAATGGCTCACTTACTAGAAGGCTAAATGTAAGTACGGCACTGCATAAAGAGATAAAGGCTGATTTTAGCTGCATCTTATTCCTTGTTTATTGGCTCGCCAATGGCAATTTTGGCTATGTCTATTTCGTCACTGCTTGCACGGATGTCTTTTTCGCACAATTGGTAGAGTTCTTTTATTGAGACTCCATCTATCTTTATTACGTTCAACTCTCGCTGCAAAAAAGTAATAATTTTATGAACCACTTTGTGTGAGTGCAAAATGAGGGCTTTATCGGCTTTATCACCGCGCTCAAAGTAAGAGCCAATAAATTTATGTAATTGATTTAACCTAAAAAGTACTTTCATTGAATGCGGATCCCACACTCTAAACTCCATAAAGCGGTTATCTTTTATGTATTGGTCAACAATAATATCTTTTGCATAAGGCAGTGCCCACAATTCAAAGCCCCTGTCTGTAAATACCTGGTGTAATGCAATGCGAGGTTTATGTTTGGTATGGATCTCACCTAAATCGTCCTCAAAGCCGTCGAGTATGTCTAGATTCCAGTTACGTCTGTCGATAAGTTGTTTTACGGCGTTATCAAATCCATGCTCTAAAACACCTTCAGACTCGCTAACTGAAGAGGCAACTAAATGATAAAAAGGAGGAAGCTCCCCCCAATTTATTTGCTTTTTATACCAATTAATCTCTTTGAGTGTTGGATTACTTGGTAAATGCGCTTTATTATGTGTGCGAGACATTAATCTGTCCTTAACCTGTCCTTACTACTAACTATGTATTACAGAATAAACCATTGCAGGCATTGTTTTAAGAAAAAGTTACATTTGTTGATATTTTATAGGCTACCGATGCACATCAATACGACTTATTATCCATTTTAATAAATCGGTAAAGCGAGTATGTTACACCAAGATTTACGAAGTTATAGATGCCCTCAGCAGTTTATTCAGTTTAAATTAGGGCTACGTGAAGCATTATCCAAACAGCAAGCCATCACATTTACAATTGCTAGTGATGAGAGCGTGGATGATATTGAGCGGTTTTTAAAAAAATATGCTTACAGTTACAACTTAGATAAGCAACAAGGTTTATTATTAGTGGAGCCATTACGTGTTTGAATATATAAAAACATGGTACGAAAGAAAATTCTCTGATCCTCATTCGGTCACCCTATTATTTTTACTACTCGTTTCTGTTGCCTTACTGTACTTTTTTGGCTCGTTAATTGTCCCGGTTTTAGTAGCATTAGTTATTGCGTATTTACTTGATTGGCCTGTTGTACATTTAGAGCGCCTTGGCTTACGCCGATTTACTGCAACCGTGATCGTAATGCTTATATTTACAGGCATTATGCTTACTTTAATTTTAGTGATTGGTCCTGTTCTGTGGAAACAAACCAGTAACTTAGTGCAAGAAACCCCTCATATGTTAGAGCAAGGTAAGTCGTATTTAGTTGCCTTACCCGAGCAATACCCAAGTTTAATAAATGCCGACCAAGTACAGGGTATTGTTGCTACTGTCGAGGCTAAAGTTATTGAGTTTGGCCAAGTGGTTTTATCATTTTCATTAACGTCGTTAAAAGATTTAGTGGCGTGGTTAATTTACTTAGTACTTGTGCCGTTGCTCGTGTTTTTTATGCTTAAAGATAAGCTCGAGTTAACGGGCAGTGTGGCTAAATTAATTCCACAACAGCGTCGTTTAATTTTGCAAGTATGGAATGAAATGAACCAACAAATTATGAATTACATTCGCGGAAAAGTGTTTGAAATTTTAATTGTAGGCGGCGTTTCGTTTATTGCGTTTACATTTTTAGATTTGCGCTACGCAGCCTTGTTAGGTGTGTTAGTTGGTTTTTCTGTGTTAATTCCGTTTGTGGGTGCTGCGCTGGTGACTATTCCGGTCGCTGCTGTGGCGTTATTTCAATTTGGATTAGAAACTCAGTTTTGGACTATTTTGATTATTTACGGGATTATACAGGCCCTTGATGGCAACGTTCTCGTGCCATTGTTATTTTCAGAAGCGGTTGATTTAAATCCTGTATTTATAATTGTCGCAGTTTTGTTTTTTGGTGGTCTTTGGGGCTTTTGGGGGGTATTTTTTGCCATTCCTTTGGCTTCGCTTGTTAAGGCATTGATTACCGCTTGGTCTTCAACGCAAGAAGAGCTAAATAATAAACTGACAGAAGGTTAGTTCAAAAAGGCATAGAAAACGCACCGTCAGTACTAATTGATTATTACTCAATACGTCTAAAGTTATGTAATATTGGTAATAAGATATATCTTTTAGTAATAAGGTGCGTTTTTAGATGTCTGACTCTTTATTTAGCTCTGAGCAAATTTACCTCGATGCAAATGCAACAACGCCGGTGTTGCCATGCATTGCTCAGGTGGTCTCTCATACAATGCAAATTTGCTTTGGTAATCCATCAAGCCCACACATTACAGGTATTCAAGCTAAGCATTTGTTAGAGCAAACCCGTGAAAACGCACGAACAGTGATAGGCGCAAAAGAGGGAAATATTTTGTTTACCTCTGGCGCGACTGAAGGCATTCAAACCGCTGTCGTATCCACACTCATTAATGCTAAAACTCATAAAATAGATAATCCAGTGCTATTGTATGGTGCTACTGAGCACAAAGCGGTACCTAATACCTTAAAACATTGGAATGATGTATTGGGTATTAATGCCAAAATTTTAGCAATTCCGGTAGATAGTAAGGGTATTCTAGACCTTACTTTCATTGCAGAACACATTCCTAATGCGCTTATGATATGCACAATGGCGGTAAACAATGAAACCGGTGTGTATCAAGATTTAGATGCTATTGAACAAACGATTCGTTTTTTAAACCCTGACGTGTCGTGGATGGTCGATTGTGTTCAGGCATTGGGCAAAAAGCAACTTAATCTAAGCGCGACCACAATAGATTACGCTCCCTTTTCGGGCCATAAACTTTATGCACCCAAAGGCATCGGTTTTTTATATATACGAGCTGGCAGTGCCTATACACCGTTTATAGCAGGGGGTGGGCAAGAGAGCGGGATGCGTTCGGGTACCGAGAACTTACCCGGTATTGCCGGGTTAAATAAACTATTTAGCTTACTGCTAGACAGGTCAGATACCACGTTTAAACCAATCGATGTGCTCAATAGCTACCGCGTGCAAATAAAATGCGCGATTGAAGATACTTTTGGTGAGGTTACGTTTAATCATAGTTTTGAGCATTCGGTACCAACAACGCTCAACTTTGCGGTAAATGAACTAACAAGCAAAGAAGTGATTGATTTATTTGATGCTGCTGGTATTCGTGTCAGTGGAGGGTCTGCATGTAGCACGGGTTCTTCAACAAGCTTTGTGCTTGATGCTATGGGCGTTAACCAATGGCAGAGTGAAAATGCAATTAGGCTATCGTTTGGTCCCGCAGCTACAGCCGAAGAAATAGCAAATGCGTGTGAATCTATACGTGCATTAAAAGCCATTTTGCAGGCTAACTGTTTAATCGTATCTGATAGCGCAACACCTCACCAAGATGTGTGCGCGATTGGTTTAACGCAGTTTAGGCACCAAGGAGCTTGTTGTTGGTTATATGTAAGTGAGAATAAACAGGCAATTATTATAGATCCTATTGTAGAGCTCATACCGCGTTTAGAAAAAATAGCCAATACACAAAACCTCACTATTAAGGCAGTGCTTAATACGCATGCTCACCAAGAGCGCCATTGCGGCGTTACTTTATTACGCAATGTATTAGCGAGTCGATGCGATGACATTGAAATAGATAAACTGGGGTGGCCAATACATGCAGCGTATATTGACCTCAATAACCAACGATTAGAAAAAATAGCCACACCAGGGCACAGTGAAGATAGCGTAAGTTATGTTCTAAAAAATGAAGATAATCACATTAATTATTGCTTTTGTGGTGACCTAATATTACCCGCAGGTTTGGGGAACACGTCTTTAGCTGGTGGCAATGCAAAGGCCATGGCTCATTCTATTCTAGCGCTTGCTGAGCAGCTAGATGAAACAAGTGTGATTTGTTCAGGACATGATTATTTACAATGTTTTGCGATGACCTGGGAGGCAGAGCAACAACAAACACCTTTATTAAACGGATTAATAAACGGCCAAATGAGTCTTGATGAATTTGTTATTAAAAAACAGCTTGATGATCAGGCTAAAGAAAAATCGAGGTCACAATTGTGTGGTTATGTCACCGCGTTGCCCGAATCATCTATTCAGCAATTAAGTTTTGATAGTGCAAAGGCAATGCTTACTAAAAACGATGCGTATTTGATTGATACCAGAGAGCCATACGAGCATGGTGCCAATAATGTATCGCAATTGTTTCGCACCAAAGAAATAAAAACACTTAATATACCGCTTAGTAGAATGGCTCACGCATTGATGGAAGGTCAGCTTAGTAAGAGCGGTAAATATATATTGTTGTGTCGTAGCGGTAACCGATCAAAGCTTGCGGCTGCTAACCTAACGCAACTAGGGTATCAAACAGTGTATAACTTAGAGGGTGGTTTGGCATTGAGCCTCTAATTATACGACACTAATAGGATTCAAATTAAATCGGCTGTGGTAGCCGATTTTTATTTATTCACATAAATGTCATAACTATTAAAAAAGTACTGAACGTTTAGTAAAATTCACGAACATAGCAACTTAATCGATTAAGCTTTGTGGGTGCCTTTGAAATTGCGGGTAAAATAATTTGCAAAATATTTATGATACCGGTGTCAAAAGACAAAAATTGCGTTATCATCTGCGTATAAAATAGTAAAAGCAGCGCTTTTTTTACGTTTTTAACTATACTATCAGCGTTTTATTTTAGTGTGTTTAGCGCGGATTAAAGACTTTTACATTATAAAAAGAAACTATAAATCAACCGGTTAAAATTTTTAGAGGATATTTAAATGTCGAACCGAACGCAATTAGCAAGTTGGCAAGCCCTTGAACAAAGTGCTGCTAAGATGAAACAAACACATCTTAAAACGTTATTTGCACAAGACGGTACCCGCTTTTCTAAGTTTTCAACTCAGATCCCAGGTGTATTATTCGACTACTCTAAACAATTAATTGATAACGATGTTTTTGCTAATTTAGTGTCGCTTGCTAAAGAGTGCGATATTGCCTCTTGGCGAGATAAAATGTTTAGCGGTGAGAAAATCAACATCACCGAAGAACGCTCTGTACTACATACTGCATTACGTAATCGTGCACATACTCCATTAATTGTTGATGGAGAAAATGTAACGCAAGCGGTTGATAATGAACTTGCCAAAATTAAAGTATTTGTTGAAAAAGTGCGAAGCGGCCAATGGCTTGGTTATACGGGCAAAGCGGTGAAAGACGTTGTTAGCATTGGAGTAGGCGGGTCAAATCTAGGTCCTCAAATGGCAACTGAGGCGTTAAAAGCACTCGCAGATAACACGTTAAATGTGCACTACGTGTCAAATGCCGATGGTGTACAAATTGCTTCTGTACTTAAAAATATTGATCCCGAAACAACATTATTTGTTATCTCGTCAAAAACATTTACTACATCAGAAACCATGACGAACGCTAAAACAGCGGTAGATTGGTTTTTAAAAACAACAAAAGATGAAAGCACAATTGCTAAACATTTTGTTGCAGTAAGTACAAATTTAGAAAAAACAGCTGCCTTTGGTATTGCTGATGAAAACGTATTCACTATGTGGGATTGGGTAGGTGGTCGCTTTTCATTATGGAGTGCGATAGGCTTACCAATTGCGCTGTATTTAGGTTATGACGCATTTGAAGAAATACTAACAGGTGCTTTTGAAGTTGATGAACACTTTAAAAATTCGCCGCTTGAGCAGAATATTCCTTTAATAATGGCTTTGTTAAGTGTTTGGAATACCAGCTTTTTAGGGTATACGTCGCAAGCAATTTTACCTTACGACCAATCTCTTCACATGTTACCTGCGTATTTACAACAAGGTGAAATGGAAAGTAACGGTAAGCATGTTAACTTTGCAGGCAAAGTAGTACCGTACACCACGGTACCAATCATTTGGGGTATGACTGGTATTAATGGTCAGCATGCGTTTTATCAATGCCTGCACCAAGGCAACGTGATTGTGCCAGCAGATTTTATTGCCTCTGTTAAACCACAAATTAATGTTGATAAGCATCATGACATTTTATTATCAAACTTTTTTGCTCAAACAGAAGCAATGATGAGTGGCGTTGATGCAGAACAAGTTACAGCCGACTTAACAGCTAAAGGTAAATCGCAGGCGCAGATTGATGAACTACTAAATCACAAAATTCATCAAGGAAACCGTCCAACAACATCAATGTTGCTAGACACTGTTGATGCTAAAACGGTAGGGCGTTTAATTGCGTTATACGAACATAAAATCTTTTGCCAAGGCATAATTTTAGACATTTGTTCATTTGATCAATGGGGTGTTGAGCTGGGTAAAGGCTTGGCATCTAAAATTGAAAGTGAGCTGACAGATGATAGTGTAAATCACGATCACGATAGCTCTACAAGTGGACTGATGGCGTACTATAAGCAACACCGTACGCAGTAACAATTTAACCTACTTAAAAGTAGGTAAACCGAGTACCTTTGAACGGGTAGCGCTGGAGTGCTTAGGGTCTGTATTTTTGTGAGAGGAGATACAGAATCCTAAGGCTCATTTAATAAAGCGTAGATGATAAAAAAATAATAATACATCATCAATCAAGAACAATTCAGCAGGCTTTTTAACACATTATAAAAGCTATCATAATCCAAGTTATAAACAGGCATACCCGCGAACTTATTTAGGACGGGGTATCACAACGTAGAGAGTAACTATGCTTAATCCTTTTGATATCATAATTTTTGGGGGCGGTGGTGATCTTGCGTTACGCAAATTACTACCTGCAATGTACAGAGCATATCAAGAAGGGAACTTACCTGAAGGCTCACGCATCCTGCCAACAGTTCGTGAAGAAAGCAAACGTGCCGAATACATTGAAACAGCGCACAAAGCACTGCAAGAGTTTTTAAGTAAAGGTGAATTTAACGCCAAAGATTGGAAAGCATTTTCTACTTACTTAGTGCCAGTGGTGAGTAATGTTACCGAAGCTGACGATAACTGGGATGTACTTAAAGAGATCTTAGATGAGCACGATAGCACTAAATCTCGCGTGTTTTACTTATCTTTACCACCAGCCGTTTATGGCAAGTGTTGTGAAATTCTTTCTACAAAAGATTTGATTACGCCAACATCGCGTGTAGTAGTAGAAAAACCAATTGGTTACTGTGGTGAATCTGCAGAAGCAATAAACGCTAAAATTGCTGAATTTTTTGAAGAAGACCAAATTTTCCGTATAGACCATTACTTAGGTAAAGAAACAGTACAAAACCTAATGGCACTGCGTTTTTCAAATTCATTGTTTGAAAACATGTGGGATGCTAAATCGATTGATAATATTCAAATTAGTCTTTCTGAAACCGTAGGCCTTGAGAGCAGAGCTGGGTTTTACGACAAAGCCGGTGCACTTCGTGATATGGTTCAAAATCACTTATTACAGCTTTTGTGCCTTGTTGCAATGGAAGCACCTAATAAGCTTAATGCTAATAGTATTCGTAACGAAAAACTAAAAGTACTCGAAGCGCTTCGTCCACTTTTTGATTCAGATGTTGATAGCAACATAGTACGCGGCCAATATGTACCGGGCGATTTAAACGGAAAAATAGTTCCTGGCTACCTAGAAGAGCTAAATGAAGGCGCTAGTAAAACAGAAACCTTTGTTGCTATTCGTGCACACATTGATAATTGGCGCTGGGCTGGCGTACCATTTTACCTTCGTACAGGTAAACGCATGGCAAAACGTTGTGCTGAAATAGTGGTTGAGTACAAAAAAGTATCGCACAATATTTATGAAGAAAATGTTGGCAACATTGAACCAAACCGCTTAGTTATTCGTCTTCAGCCTGAAGAAACGATTCAGCTAACGCTTATGTCAAAACGTTTGGATAACCTTGAAATGCAATTAGAGCCGGTAACGATGAACATTGAGTTATCACAAGCTTACAGTAACGGTTTCCATTCTGATGCATATAAACGTTTAATGCTTGATGCGGCTGCAAATAACCCATCATTGTTTATTCACCGTGATGAGGTTCGTCAAGCATGGAAATGGATTGACCCGATTGTTGAGCGTTGGCAAGAAAAAGGTAAGCCTGCACTTTACCGCGCCGGTACGTGGGGGCCTGATGATGCCGATGAGTTATTAGCAGAAAACAACCACTTGTGGTTTAACACAGGTGATAAGGCATAATTATGGCGACTTTAGTTGAAAAATTTTTTGATGACAAAGATGCACTAACAAAAGAGTTATCGGCAACCTTAGAGCAATCATTAATAGATGGTATTAAAGATGATGGCCGCGCGGTACTAATGGTATCAGGCGGGTCATCACCCGCTGCAGCATACAAGCATTTATCAACCCTTGATTTAGATTGGCAGAACGTTGATGTAGCCATGGTTGATGAGCGCTGGGTTGAGCCAAATCACGAGAAAAGTAATGAAGCTTTTATTAAATGTACGTTGTTGCAAAATTTTGGCAATGCAGCCAACTTTATAACAATGAAAAACGATGCTTCTACTGCACAACAAGGTGCTGAAAAATGTGAAGCCGCGTATAGTGCACTGAAAGCGCCTTATGATGTAACTATTTTAGGTATGGGGCCTGATGGGCACACTGCGTCTTTGTTTCCACACGCAGATGGATTAGAAAATGGTTTAACCACCACTCAAACGGTTTGTGCGATTAACGCAATACAAAGCGACGTGACGGGGAGTATTACCGAGCGTATGACGCTTACCTTGCATGCAATAGCAAATTCTAAAGTGGTAAAACTACTTATTAGCGGTGAAGAAAAACTCGCTGTTTATAAGCAAGCTAAGGCAGGGGGCGATGTTAACGATATGCCTCTGCGTGCTGTGCTAAACCATCCTGATATAAATATTGAAGTTTATTGGGCTCCATAATTTAATCAAATTTGCAGTACTCACTCAATTTTATAAAGGCAGCTAAATTAGCTGCCTTTTTGTTTGTTTAAATATTCTCCAATATGAGTAAGTTTATAGGTGAAAATCTGTTAACTATTGTAAATGGGTTGCTTAGTCTTGTATGCTAAATAGCCGCGTAACGCTTTATTTTTAAGCGTATTTTAAAATTATTACGTGTATGTTTTTTGGCAACGTGCAGATTTATTTAAATTTTATTTTTAGATGGCTTATGTCATAAAACTTTCCCTTCCTTTTTCGCCTCAAAAGCATTAGCCTTAGTGCATTAACAATGAAACTTATAAAATTAAAAACGGAGCAGTAACATGGCGGAGCAACAAGTACAGCCTTTACACAATGAAAAACATGCCAACATTAAAATTCAAAACGGCATCAATGTAGAATTTATGAAAACTCAACATTTAGTGCCTGTAGTAGCACATGAGTTTGCGCGTGTAGCAAATGAGTTTCCTATGTCGTTTGTTAAAAATAACGAAGCAGGTACTTTCCAAGCAGTTGCAATGTTTGGCCTAGAGCCAGGCGAAAACTTATTTGTTGAAGGCGACAAATGGACAGCTTCTTTTGCACCAATGGCGTCTACACGTTACCCACTAGGTTTAGTTAAACACCCAGACCAAGACCAATTTGGTATTGTTATTGATGAAGCAAGCCCACTTGTAAGCGAAACAGACGGTAATGCGTTGTTTGAAAACGGTGAAGAAACAGATTACCTAAAACGTCGCAAAGAGTCGCTAGTGTCTTTCATTGAATTTTCTCAAGTAACAGATGCGTTCACTAAATTCCTTGCTGACAAAGAGCTACTGATAGCACAAACGTTAACAGTAGACATCAAGGGCGAGAAAAAAGACATCAACGGTATTTACCTTATCGACGAGAAAAAACTAAATGAGCTAAGCGATGCAGACTTCTTAGAGCTTCGTAAGCGCGGCTATTTAGCACCAATTTACTCTTTCTTAACGTCTACTCACCAAGTAGCACGTTTAGCGCGTTTAAAAGCCAAACAAGCTTAATTTAAACACGTTAACTATAAAAAGCGCCTCAAGGCGCTTTTTTTATGCCTTTAAACTTACTTTAGTTGAAATTTACGTTTTAACCGTTCACATTGGTTTTAATACTTTTTTGATAAGGGCCAGTCATGAAAAAAATAATCTTATTATCTATTTTAGCCAGTACGAGCATAGGGTTTAGTCACAGTGTACTAAGTGAAGAATCTCCGCTTGCCATTGCCATTCATGGTGGAGCAGGAACAATAGATAAAGCAAAATTTTCACCTGAGCAAGAAAAAGCCTACCGTGCTAAATTATCCGAAGCTGTTGAAGCAGGTTACAGCGTACTTGAAAAAGGCGGGGAAAGCTTAGATGCGGTGACTGCTGCAATTACAGTATTAGAACAGTCTGAGTTTTTTAATGCAGGGCGCGGTGCAGTATATACATACGACGGTGGGCATGAACTCGACGCATCAATTATGGACGGGCGTAACCGCCAAGCTGGGGCTGTTGCAGGTGTAAAACATGTAGAGAGCCCAATTAAACTTGCTCGTTTAGTTATGGATAACTCAGTGCACGTTATGCTCAGTGGACAAGGTGCTGAGGAATTTGCAAAAGAGCAAGGTATTGAACTTATCGAAAATAATATTTTTGATACTAAACATCGTTACGATGCTCTGCTTAAAGCAAAAGATAAGCTCGATAAAGCCAAAGCAACAACTAAGTCATATCAGGCTGCACACAATGCGCTCCCTAATAACTTTAAAATGGGCACTGTTGGCGCTGTTGCTCTTGATAAAAATGGTAATTTAGCTGCAGGCACATCAACCGGTGGAATGACGGCAAAGCGCTACGGCCGTGTTGGAGATGCTCCTGTTATAGGTGCTGGTACGTTTGCTGAGAATGAGTCATGTGCGGTATCGGCAACCGGCCATGGTGAATATTTTATTCGCTACAATGTGGCAAGCGATATTTGCGCTCGTGTTAAATACAAAGGCAGTACAATCTCTCAAGCCGGTGATGAAGTAATAAACAAGGTATTAAAGCCAATAGGTGGTACAGGCGGTGTTATTATTATCGACACGCAGGGCAATATTAGTTTACCGTTTAATACGTCGGGTATGTATCGCGCGAGTAAATCGAATACGCAAGCAACTTATGTAGGCATTTTTAAAGGCGAATAGGAATATAGCCTGATGCATGTGATTAAATGTCAAACAACTGAGTGTTTAATGATTTGTAGGATTAACCCGAGCCGTTAACTTTGATACAATTATGGCTCTTTTACATATTTTATAAGGTATGCGGGTGGTTAACCTAGGTCAGTTGTTTGGCGAGCTAAAAACGTGCTTAAAAAAAGATCAATTCATATTCAAAAAACGCCTTCATGGTGTTAAAAAAATAGCCGACGAAACTAAACAAGCCAATGCGCTTGAAAAAATAGCCGCAGATATAACCCGCAGCCAACAATCAAAAGAAAAACGATTAGCTAACTTGCCACAGGTAACATACCCTGAGCAGCTGCCTGTAAGTCAAAAAAAACAAGCCATTAAAGACGCAATAGCAAATAACCAAGTTGTTATTATTGCCGGTGAAACGGGCTCGGGGAAAACGACGCAAATACCTAAAATGTGTCTAGAGCTTGGCCGTGGAGTTGATGGGTTTATTGGCCATACACAACCACGTAGGTTAGCCGCACGCACCGTTGCAAACCGTATTGCTGATGAGATGAAGTGTGAACTTGGCCAACAAGTGGGATTTAAAATCCGCTTTAGCGATCAGGTTTCTAACAGCACATACATCAAACTGATGACAGACGGTATTTTACTGGCCGAAATTCAGCAAGATCGCTTTTTAAATCAATACGACACCATAATTATTGATGAAGCCCACGAGCGTAGCCTAAACATTGACTTTATTTTAGGGTACTTAAAAAACTTACTGCCTAAGCGTCCAGACTTAAAAGTTATAATTACCTCAGCAACGATTGATCCTGAGCGTTTTTCTAAGCATTTTAACGATGCACCAATTATTGAGGTATCAGGTCGTACTTTCCCTGTTGATGTTCGTTACAACCCAATTAGCGATATTAAAAAAGAGGGTATGGAAGCTGAAGGTGACCAGTTACAAGGTATTTTTGATGCCGTTGACGAGCTGTGCGCAGAAGGCCCTGGCGACATACTTATATTTTTAAATGGTGAACGTGAAATTCGTGACACTGCCGACGCGTTGAGTAAGCGAAATTTAAAACACACTGATGTGCTCCCATTGTATTCGCGTTTATCAAATGCAGAGCAAAATCGAATATTTGCGCCGCATTCGCGCCGCCATATTATTTTATCGACCAACGTGGCTGAAACGTCATTGACCGTACCGGGTATTCGCTATGTTATAGACCCAGGTACTGCGCGCATAAGTCGCTACAGCTACCGTACAAAAGTACAGCGTTTACCAATTGAGCCTATTTCACAAGCAAGCGCTAATCAGCGTATGGGCCGTTGTGGGCGTGTTGAAGCGGGTATTTGTATTCGCCTGTATTCTGAGGATGACTTTTTATCTCGCCCCGAGTTTACTGACCCGGAAATTCTACGTACAAACTTAGCCTCTGTTATTTTACAAATGCTTGCTTTGGGCTTGGGTGACATGGCGCAATTTCCATTTGTGCAAGCGCCAGATAGCAGAAATATTAATGATGGTTTGACTCTGCTTGAGGAGTTACAAGCAGTAAAGTCGTCTAAACGAGATAATAGAACTGCGTTAACGCAATCAGGTCGGGAGCTGAGCCGATTACCCGTTGATCCGCGTTTGGCTAAAATGGTGTCAACAGCGCATAAGTTAGGTGCACTTCGTGAAGTTATTATCATTGTGGCTGCTTTATCTATTCAAGACCCACGTGAACGACCTCAGGAAAAACGCGCAGCAGCGAATGAAAAACACGGCCGCTTTGATGATCCTGATTCAGACTTTATTGCCTTTTTAAATTTGTGGAATTACTTAGAAGAGCAACAAAGCCAGCTGACAAACAGTCAGTTTAGAAAATTATGCCAAAAAGACTTTCTAGCCTATATGCGCCTGCGTGAATGGCAAGATATCGTATATCAAATAAGTACTGTGTGTAACGAAATGGGCATGAAGGCAACAAGTGATGTTGCTGATAGTGAAGCCGTACACAAAGCCTTACTAAGCGGTATGCTTAGCCATATTGGTTTTAAGGACGAAAAACAAGCTTACAAAGGTGCGCGTAATAGTCAGTTTCATATTTTTCCGGGGTCAGGTTTATTTAAAAAAGCGCCTAAATGGATTATGTCAGCAGAGCTTGTTGAAACGAGTAAATTGTATGCGCGCACTAATGCAAAAATCGATATCAGTTGGGTTGAACCTTTAGCCCAACATTTGGTAAAACGCAGCTACTCTGAGCCCCACTGGGAGAAAAAACCTGGGGCTGTTATTGCCTTTGAGCAACAAACTTTATATGGGTTGTTAGTTGTTAATAAGCGCCGCTGTGTGTATAGCAATATAGACCCTAAAGTTAGTCGTGAGCTGTTTGTACGCACCGCACTGGTTGAACAAGAGCTTGGTTTGAACGAGCGTTTTTTACAGTTTAACCGTGAGCTAATCGAAGATATACAAGTTCTTGAAAATAAGTCGCGCCGACGTGATATTTTAGTTGATGAACAAACCTTATTTGAGTTTTACGATAAAAAAATACCAAAAGAAATTAATAATCGAGCCGCTTTTTTAAAGTGGTATAAAACTCAAAAACAACAAAATAAACACTATCTACATATGACTCGCGATGAGTTAATGCGCCATGGTGCAAACAGTATTACAGAGTTTGATTACCCAGATACATGGCAGCAAGATAATTTAATATTACCGCTTACGTATCACTTTGATCCAGGTCAAGCGGTTGATGGTGTTGCGGTGCAAATACCCGTTGCCTTATTAAATCAAGTGCAAGAAACCGGCTTTGATTGGCATATCCCTGCGTTTAGGCACGAACTTGTTAGTGGCTTGATTAAATCGCTACCAAAATCACTTCGACGTAACTTTGTGCCCGCTCCTAATTATGCAGATGCTGTTATTGCGGCGGTAGAGCCGATGCAAGGCACGTTGCTTGACGCACTTACCACACGTTTGTTGAGAATGACCGGTGTACGCGTTGATCCTGAAGCGTGGGATTTAACATCACTTGCTTCTCATTTACGCTTACATTTTGAAGTACGCGATGAGCACAATAAACTACTTGCTCGCGGTCTAGACCTTGCGAAGCTCAAAGCAGAGCTTCAAGGAGAGGTAACCGAAACACTTTCTAAAGTTGCGGATGACGGTATAGAAAAAGCAGACTTAACACAATGGAACTTTGGTGAACTGCCTAAGTCTTACGTTAAAAAGCAAGGCCAGTACGAAATAAAAGCGTATCCAGCGCTGGTGGATAAAAAATCAAGTGCTGCGGTTGAGCTATTTGATAACGAAATAAAGGCACAGATTGCACATCAGCAAGGCCTTCGCCGATTGGTATTATTAAATGTGCCTTCACCTATTAAATATTTACAGCAAAATCTGCCTAATAAGGCTAAGTTGGGATTGTACTTTAATCCTTTTGGAAAAATAGCCGATTTAATTAATGATTGTATTGCCGCGGGTGTTGATAGCTTATTACTCAAATATGGCGATATTAGAACGAGCAGTGAGTTTGAAAGTGTAAAAGAAGAAATACGTGGCGAGCTAGGTGACGCTGTAGTCGATATAGCTATTCACGTTGAACAAGTTCTTAGCATTGCGCATGCGCTACATAAAAAAATGAAAGGGCGGGTTGATTTGACCATGATCACTGCGCATGGCGATATTAAGTCTCAGCTTGAGTCGTTAATTTTTAAAGGGTTTGTTAGTCAACATGGTGCGACTAAGCTGACTGATTTAATTCGTTATTTGAAAGCGATTCAAAAGCGATTAGAAAAGCTCCCTGTTGACCCAAACAGAGACAGAGTGTGTGTACTTGAGCTTGATAAAGTGGCAGCTGAGTATAAAAAGCTGACTAATAAAATACCCAAAGGTATGCCAATACCCAGCGAGATAGAAGCTATATTTTGGATGCAACAAGAGCTAAGAGTTTCATTATTTGCACAAACGCTAGGAACGCCTTACCCTATTTCGTCTAAACGAATTTTAAATGCTATAAAAGAAGTTGAATAATGCTTGCATTTATCAAGAAGGTTAGTACCTTAAAGGTAGGATTTATTTTTGTTTTGAGAAGGAAACGACATAAGCATGTCCTCGGTGATTGAACCTAAAACAAAACGATTATTAGTTGTAGATGATGAGTATTTTAATTACGAAATGCTTAAACCTGCACTAGAGTCTAAATTTGACGTTAGTTATGCTGACTCTGGTCAGAACTGTCTTGCGTCTGCAATTGCCAATCCTCCTGACATTATTTTACTCGATGTATGTATGCCAGGCCTTGATGGCTATGATACATGCAGAATGCTAAAACATACGCCAGAAACTAAAAACATTCCTGTGGTTATGGTGTCAGGCCTTGAGTCTGAGCTTGAGAAGAAAACAGGGTTTGACGCCGGTTGTGATGCTTATGTAGTCAAACCGTTTGCCATAAGTGCACTGTTAGAGCAAATAAACACAATAGTTTAGAGGGAATTATGTTCACAGAAGATAAACGAAACTATAGACGCATGCAGGTAAACGCTACTGCAATGCTTACAACTATTGAGCCGGTTGCAGGCTTAACTTACACTGCTGAATGCGTAGACTTAAGTGCAACGGGATTGTCATTGCATTTAGATGATTTATTAGAACCAAATACACTTTTGTCTGTTGATATTGCATCAACTCATCCAAGTATTGCCCCTTTAAAAGCGACCGCTAAGGTAATACGTGCCAGCAAAGAAGATGATGGCACGATTACGGCAGGGCTTGAGATAATAGAGTTTAATTAACCAATTAAATGTTAATTAATAAACTTTACAGATAAGCCCTTTTAAGTAAAAGCCTTCAGGGTAGCTGCCCGCAATTGGGTGGTCAGCTGCTTGGTTTAAACGTTCCATTATTAACAAGTCTTTACCCGCGTCTAGTGCTGCGTCTGCAACTACTTTCTGAAATAAGTTTTGTTCCATTAAGCCCGAGCAAGAGAATGTTAATAGTGTGCCGCCTGGCTTTAATATTTGCATAGCTATCATATTGATATCTTTATAGCCCCTGCATGCACCTGTTAGCTGTGCCTTGTTGTCGGCAAATTTAGGCGGGTCCATAACAATGGTGTCGAACTGTTTACCTTCGTCTCTGTACTGGCGTAAAAGTTTAAAAACATCTTGCTTAACAAAATCGACTTTATTTAAATCTAAATTATTATGCTCAACATTACGTTTTGCGGTATCGAGTGCCGGTTGCGATACGTCAACGTTGGTAACATGTGTACAGCCACCACGCAGCGCATAAAGTGAGAATGTCCCTGTGTAGCTAAAGCAGTTAAGAACAGTTTTATCTTTTGAAAAACGCTCAAGTGCTGCACGGCTATCGCGTTGATCTAGGTAAAATCCGGTTTTATGACCTTCTAAAATATCTACCTCAAGCTTTAAACCATTTTCCTCAATGAGCACTGGCTGCGTTGGCTCTGAGCCCCAGAGTATCCCTTTAATTGGCTCTAACCCTTCTTTTGTACGCACGTCTACGTCTGAACGCTCATAAATACTGCTGCCCGGAAATATAGCCATCAGCGCGCCTACAATTTCGCCTTTGTGGCGCTCTGCTCCTGCGCTTAGTAGTTGGCATACAAGTACATTATCAAACTTATCGATTGTAACACCCGGTAAGTAATCAGACTCTGCGGCACATAATCTGTAACCAGTTAATCCGCCTTCTTCAATTACTTGGCTACGAGCTTCAAGTGCTCGGCGTAAGCGTCTCTCAAAAAAGTGTTGATCTATAATTTCTTTTTCGTCAAAGCTCCAAACACGCGCTCGAATCTGAGAATGCGGGCTATAGGCTGCTGTTGCTAAATATTTACCTTCACTGTCGTGAATAGTTACCGTATCGCCCAGTCCCGGTTTACCTTTGATCTTTTTAATGGCTTTAGAAAATAACCATGGGTGTTTTCTTTTTAATGATTTATCGCGACCAGCTTGGAGATAAACGGCAGATGACATAAGGCTTCTCGGTTGTATTAAATAAGCGCTGTATTTTAGTCAAGGCAGGGGCAACATACAATGAATGTTTTGCATGAAGCCTATAAAGCGCGGTAAAGTATGACTAATTCAATATGTTAATAAATTTTTGGAAACTACCTTGGCAGAAACCACGTTATCTCCCGCATTACAAATACTCTCTGGGCAATGTCGTGACTTTATTACATCGCTTAAACATGCTGATGTTGCTCATGATATTACCCATATAGAACGTGTGGTTAGAGTGGCAATACAACTTTGTGAAGCTGAAAATGCCAATATGGCGATTGTTTTGCCTGCAGCATGGTTACACGACTGTGTCGCAGTGGCTAAAAATCACCCTGACAGATCCAAAGCATCGACTATGGCAGCCGATAAAGCGATTGGGTTTTTAAAAGGGTTAGGTTATGACGCAAACTTGTTTGAAGAAATTCATCATGCAATAGCGGCACATAGCTTTAGTGCTAACATTAAAATTAAAACGCTTGAGGCGCAAATAGTACAAGATGCAGATAGAATGGATGCTCTTGGTGCCATTGGTGTTAGCCGTTGCATGAAAGTAGGGGGCTCTATAGGGCGTTTACTTTACAGCCCTGACGATCCTTTTTGTACAACTAGAGAGCCTGACGATAAAAAATTTACTTTAGATCATTTTTTTATAAAACTTTTAAATATTGCTAAGAGTATGAACACGCCATCAGCTAAAGCTGAAGCGCAAAGACGCACTCACTATATGGATGCGTTTTTAGAGCAGTTAAAGTCAGAGATTGGTGAGTAATATGAGCAACAAAACAATGCCTTTACTATCGGGGATTGATCACTGCCACATAAACGTAAATAACCTTTCGAATGCAGTGACTTGGTATGAAAAAGTACTTGGCTTTAAAGTAGTTGAGGAGCTTGCGTTTTGGGACGAGACAGGCAAAGGGCCTTTAACACTCCAAGACCAAAATACCACAACACGCTTAGCATTGTTTGAAGGTCAAGTTCGCAGCAAAGGAATTGCGTTTGGTGCTACTGGAGAACAATTTATAGCGTGGCTCGCGCACTTCAAATCAATGGACATAAAAACAGTATTAGCCGACCACGGTGTTACGTTCTCAATATACTTTAAAGATGAAAGCGGTAATAGCCATGAAATAACATCTCATGAATATGAACATATCAAGATGTTTTACCCATCTGTTGAGCAGGGCTCGCACAGTGCTAAAAAGAGTTAACGCTCTTGATTGCTTTGCTTGATATTGAGTATTTCGTCTAGTTTATTAACTAATAAATCAATAATAGCTGGGTCAAAGTGGCTACCTGCTTGGTCTTTCATATGAGCAATTGCTTTTTCTACACTCCACGCGTCTTTATATGGACGCTTAGATGTGAGTGCATCAAATACATCTGCAACAGCAACAATTCTTCCTTCGATTGAAATTTCATCGCCTTGTAAACCGAAAGGGTAACCTGTTCCATCCCATTTTTCGTGATGCTCTATTGCTAATGTGTGCGCGAGTTGAAGCAATGGAGAAGATGAATTAGCTAAAATTTTTGCGCCAATTAAAGCATGCTCTTTCATGTGTTCAAATTCTTGCTCTGATAACCTTCCAGGCTTTAATAAAATCGCATCGGGAATGCCTATTTTTCCAACATCATGCATAGGGGCTGCCTGATGTAGAAGCTCTGCTTGATTTTCTGACATGCCAATGCCTAACGCAAGAACTTTACTGTACTGGCTCATACGAACTATGTGCTCACCGGTATCGGTATCTTTATACTCTGCGGCACGCCCTAAGCGCTGAACTAAATCTATATGTGCTTGCTTTAATTGCTCTGCTTGTACCAAAGAAAGGTGTGTTTTAACACGCGCTCTTACAATAGCAGGGCTTATTGGCTTGGTTATGTAGTCGACCGCGCCTAATTCAAACCCTTTATACTCATCGCTCTCGTCACCAAGTGCTGTGACAAAAATAATGGGGATGTGTGCTGTTTTTGGATTACGTTTAACGTGTTCACATACTTCAAACCCATTCATATCTGGCATCATTATGTCGAGTAAAATGAGTTTAGGTAATTCTTTTTCAAGCAACGTTAAGGCTGCTTCTCCTGATTTTGCAAAGGACAGTCGGTACTGATTGCCCAGTATTTCTCGCATAACCTTAAGGTTTGCAGGTTCATCATCAACAATTAAAACCCGAGGCCTGTGTGTAGCAAAAATCATTTATATACTCATATATCGTTTAGTTTGTTTATCAATGTGTCTAATTTGAGAATCGCATTTTCAAAATCAAATTCATCAAATGCATCAGCTATTGCGGCAATGTCATCTGAAAAGGGTTCACCTGAAAACGTTTGCAGGTTCGTCAATGCATTATCGTTTAATTCAGCGTTTTGCGCTGAGTCATAAAGTGCTTCACACAGCTGTGTTAATTCATCAATTGACACTACATTGTTTTTACTTTCAGGTTTATCAGTTTGATCACATTCTTTTGTCGTTAACAATTGTGAAATAACAGACAGTTCAGCTTTTATTGATTGTAAAATATTATCAACGTCCTCGCCTTGTTTAATAGCTTGCTCTAGATTGGATAAAAGTCTCATTAGTGCAATAAGACCAAGGTTTCCAGCAATCCCTTTTAAAGTGTGTATTAAACTATAGCTATTTTGAGTGTTTAGCTGAGGCTCGTTTATAAGTGTGTCGAAGCGTTTGTCATTGTCTTTAATAAATTTAGTGATTTCAGTCAGCTGTTTACACTTCGATCCCCATAACGCTAATCCTTTTTTAAAATCGATGTGTTTTGCATTTGGATCTGTTTGTGCTATTTCGATTTCTTTCGAAACACCTAAACCAAGTACTTGTGCAATCTCTTGATTTAATTGATTAATGTCAATTGGCTTGTTTGCAAACCCATTCATGCCTGCTTTTTTAGCTAATAGTTTATCTTGCTGTAAAACGCTGGCGGTTAAAGCAATAATAGGAATATTTTTTAACTGTTGTTGTTTTTCTATCTCGCGTATTTTTATCGAAGCTTCAATACCGTCACATTCTGGCATGTGAATATCCATTAAAATGACATCAAAATCGTGTTGTTTGAAGGTGTCAATTGCCTCAAGACCGTTACTCGCTTTTGTAACCGCATGGTGATCCCTGGAAAGTAATAACGAGAGAAGCTCAGTATTTTGTTCTATGTCGTCAACAACCAAAATTCTTAGGGCAGGTAACTGTGTATGAAGGCCATCAAAATAGTCAATTTTTTCTTCATCACCCACTTTAAGAGGAAGCGAAAAATAAAAGCAGGTGCCTTTATTTATTTCACTGACTAAATTTATAGTTCCCCCCATCAGCTCAACAAGTTGTTTGCTGATAGTTGTTCCAAGCCCTGTACCACCAAAGCGGCGGGTAGTCGTTCCGTCAGCTTGGACAAAAGGTTGAAAAATAGCGCTCACTCTATCCTTTTCAATCCCAATGCCGGTGTCTTGTACTTCAAAAAATAAATGCCCATTTTGTGTGGTGCTTACGGTAATGGTCACAGAGCCATGCTCTGTAAACTTAATCGCATTGCCAATAAGGTTAGTTAAAATCTGTCTTAACCTGTCAGGATCACCGTAATAGGTATTTTGCACTGATTCTTTAATAATAAGATGAAGTAAAAGATCTTTCTTTTTTGCTTCTAACCAAAACGTTGAAATGATGCTGTCTATAACGGGTTTAAGGCTAAAGTGAACTGCCTCAATGGTCAACTTACCACGTTCTAATTTAGCTGAATCGAGTACCTCGTTAAGCAAGCGAAGAAGCGAACGGGCTGCGTTATTAACGGTAACAAGGTGCTTTTGCTGCTCATTATTGAGTGGTGTATCCATGAGCAGGTCGCTAAAGCCGATAATAGAGTTCATAGGGGTGCGTATTTCGTGGCTCATATTAGCCATAAACGACTGTTTTGCTTGTGCGGCTTCTTCAGCGATGAGTTTCGCTTTTTCGAGCTTCTCTTCGTACTCTTTACGCTCGGTGATATCAACAAACACGCCATCTATCCACTGAGCTTCGTCTTTATTATTAAAGTAAAAACTACCTTGGTCTAATAACCATAAAACTTTACCATTTCTATGACGAATTCTATATTCGATAGAATATTGGCGCTTTTCTTTAACTGCTGAAGTTACTGCATCTATTACTGCCTGTTGGTCAGTTTTTAAAATAAGGTCGTTAAACTCTAAGCAATGCTCAGTAAATTCATCTGATTGATAACCTGTTAACTCTAAAATACTTGGGCTTATGAATAACATACTCCAATTATCATCTAGCCTACATCTAAATACAGCACCCGGCATATTGTTTATTAAAGAACGGTATTTTTGCTCTTTTTCAACAAGGCTGCGTTGTAATTCACGTTGTTCGGTTAAATCAGTAATATAGCCAACATATAATGGAGTTTGTCCTGGCTGGTTAACTTCACCAATGCCTATTCTAATAGGAAAAAGATAGCCTTCTTTGTGTTTTGCAAAAATTTCACGGTTTACACCGAGCACCTTGTTTGAGTTAACATCTTTTGCATTAGAGAGGTATTCATCGTGATGCTTAGCGAGCTTTTCATCCATTAACATTTTTATATTTTTGTTTTTTACTTCATGTTCTTGCCAGCCAAAAATATGTGTGGCTGAGGCATTAAAACTTAAAATATGCCCTCTGTGATCAATCGTTACTATGGCATCGATGGCTGTTTCGAGTATGGCATTCAGGCGAGACTCATCGGCAGACTTTTCTTCTAGCAACATTTTATAACGAACCATTCCGTTAATAACCGCCACGACGCTTGTAATAGCAACCGTTGCTGTAGCAACAGCAATTGCGACAAATGTAAGACCGGCGGATGCGTTAATATCATCGAATAGCAGTGGCGAAGTTGCAACAAAACGGGTTGCTGCCATGCCCATATAGTGCATTCCTGCAACAGCAAGGCCCAAAATAATTGCGCTTATGGTGCGGCTTTGTAGAGGCGTTAATGTAGGGAAAAATTTATCTAAGTTAAATCGACTATAAAGAGCAATAAAAGAAAGTGCTATTGCAACAAATATTGATAAAACAAACATAAGTGGGTCGTAGCGTAATAAAGGAGCCAACTCCATAGCGGCCATGCCGCTATAATGCATTGTGCCAATGCCTGCGCCTAATAATACAGAACATAAACCAAGTATTTTGAAGCTCGCTTTATTGTTAATTAAAATAGAAATTGCAAATAGGCAAGCAAAAAAAGCAGGAAGAAAAGACAATATAGTTATTGTTGGGTCGTATTTAATATTTGTGCAGAGCGAGAAGGCCAGCATACCGATAAAGTGCATACTCCAAATACCGACTGAAAATATAGCAGCGGCAGTAAATTTTGCTAGGCGTTCATAATTATGAAATTTTGTTTCTTTGGCTAAATCAATCAATCGGGTTGTAAAAAAAGAAGCGAATATTGCTATTAAAACAGATATAGATACTAAAAGAGGGTCGTAAACGCCGTTAACTACTAGGCTAGGGTCGTGGTCTGTAATAAAAAATGCAGATAGCATATTGGCTCAAAAATTAGTCTTTAGGTAGCCAGTTTAATATATTCATCATATAAATAAATACTTAATTAACTAGAGCGGTATAAAAAATGAGTTTGTTTCAATTTTTTAACGTATAGTTTTCAAGTTATTATTTTTTATATTTATTTTATGCAAACTGATAGAAAAATATTTTGCTATTATATGAATGACACAGATGATAACCAACATGGGGTTACATCAAATTAGCATATAAATATTTGTAGTGAATACTTAAAATTAGGTTAATGAGAAAAAGTAGTGTTTGATTACCAGCTAAAAAAAAGTAAACGAAGAAAAACAGTCGCTATAAAGGTACATGATCAAGCTGTTACTGTATATGCTCCCCATTATGTTGCCCAAAAACAAATCGATAGTTGGTTACTTGAAAAGCAGCCCTGGATTGAAGCACAATTAAAAAAGCAGCTTAATGCAGTCGATATTAAGCAGTATCCCCTTATCCATAATAAAATTAAGATATTTTCTGACTGGGTTAAATTAAGTTTTTTAGAAAGTTCGTTATCTGATATTCAAGAACACAATAATGTTTTGTTGGTAATACACTCTACTAGAGTAAAAAATCACAATGGTAAATACGAAAGTTTGATTAAACAGTATTTAGAAGAGAAGTTGGCGGCGTATATTGAAATGCGTATTAGCTATTATTGCAAAATAATGAAAGAAGAATTGCCTCAAAAGTTAAGTATTGCCATATATAAACGCCGTTGGGGGAGTTGCAACAGCAGGCGAGAGCTAACTTTTAATTTACACCTAATAGGGGCTCCTCATGCCGTGATTGATTATGTAATAGTGCATGAACTTGCTCATTTGCAGTATTTAAACCACAGTAAGGACTTTTGGGCTAGAGTAGAGGCATTTTTTCCTGATCATAAAATTGCATCAGATTGGCTAAAAGCAAGCGGAACAAGTTTACAGTGGGTGTTTTAAGCTAATTTGAATATAGGAATATAGGAATATAGGAATATAGGAATATAGGAATATAGGAATATAGGAATATAGGAATATAGGAATATAGGAATA
>NZ_JAWJBQ010000027.1:0-44377 GCF_046535955.1 Pseudoalteromonas sp. SIMBA_162
CTATCAGCTATCAGCTATCAGCTATCAGCTATCAGCTATCAGCTATCAGCTATCAGCTATCAGCTATCAGCTATCAGATCGACTCTTTTATACTAACCTGCTAATATTCCTTATTATTCTTCATTATTCAGCTTCATATATCTGTATGAATTACCAAGAATCTAACCTCACTTTTAAAAAGGAAGCATTAAGATGAGCACATTAGGTCAACAATTAAAGCAGCTACGACATGATAAAAAACTGAGCCAACCAGAGTTCGCTCAGCAAGTGGGGATAGAGCAGAGTTATTTATCAAAACTTGAAAACGATAAATCAACTCCCTCAAATGAAATATTTAGAGCCTTATTAATAGCATTAAATCTTTCAATTGATGAGTTTATGAAGCCGCTTGTATCAAGTCATGATAAAACCAGACTTATGCAAATACCCGATGTAGAGCTGTGGTATAAAAGTAAAGAAGTAAAGAGCTCAGCCACGCAGCGTAAGGTTATTTATCTCGCAATGTTTTTAATATCTATTGGTTGTGCGTTGTTTTATGCAGGACATGAAAACTATGTGTTCAATGAGCGCTTTTACGAATATAAATCACAAGGTGTGATCAAAACAGATGAACCTCTGAATGTTTTTACTCATTGGAATATTTATATTATTGAGTCGAATCGAGAAAAAAGAGATGAGAAAAATCGGGAAATGCAGGCCAGAAGGGTACCAAGTTTTAAGTTAATGGATGAGTATGTTGGTGAGTCATTTGTCGAAGACGTTGAGGGAGGTAAACGTGTGTATAATGCAAATGAACTCCCAAGGACCTTGTCACATGCGGGCAATAGTTGGTTTGAATTTATCGGCATATTTACTGCTGTGTTTGGTTTGGTTCTTGCTGTACTTGAGCCAAAATTAACACGCCACCCACACTAAGTATTTTAATTAAAAATACGCAGTTTAACTTTCAGTTTAGCCCCAGCTTCGTGTGGCTTAGGTAATTTTATAAGCAATTATACAATCAGCTCGATAAGTCGCTAATACTTAAAATATTTAAGGATAATATTTAAATTACTTTAAAGAGTGTATGTGCCTTGTAACTAAGTCAAAGCACCTTATCTGTTTAAACAATCTTAATTTTGAAAAAGCACAAGGGTAGTCGCCGTTAACGGTATCGGTGGTCTCAGGGCTTCTGATGTCGTTAGTGTTATCTGTAGCTGTTGTGATGGGCTTTGTTTCTCATTAAAACTTTATACTATAACGCTAATTTATAAGGATATTTTATGATTGAAGTCATTGGTTTAAATAAGCAATTTTCCAACAATGTAGTTTTTAAAAATTATAACCAGGTTTTTTCAGATCAAAAACTCTGCATAGAAGCACCTAATGGCCACGGTAAAACCACCTTACTTATGATGCTAGCGGGGCTTGATAAACCGCAAAGTGGCTCACTTCTGTTTGCGGGGAGGGAGTTGAATGAGCCCACAAAAACAGTGGCCATAGCCAGTGACCGTATTACGTTACCTGATTTTTTAACAGCCCATCAAATTATTGATTTGTCTGTTCGTACAGTCGACTGCCCGTGGCCACATGAGCTGGTTAAAGGGTTTAGCTTTACAGCATTTTTAAATACGCGTTTTGATGCTTTGTCCTCGGGTAACCAAAAAAAGTGTCAGCTAATATTAGCGCTAATGCGAAAGTCACCGTATTTACTACTTGATGAGCCAAGTGCTGCGCTTGATCAAACAAGCATTGAGCACCTTTTACAATTACTCGATGTGTATTTAAATGATAAGCCTAATGGGCAAATTATTATTACTTGCCATGAGCCGGCTGTATTTATTGAGCATGGCTTTAAGTGTGTTTCGCTATGAGTTTCGCGAGCGTGAAAGGTAAGCTTGAGCAGTATCGTGCATTTATGAGTTATCGGTACCTAGCATACACGTTTGAGCTTAAGCAGCTGCTACTGCAGTTAAAAAGCTTTGGTTTGATATTTTTAGTGGTGTTGGGTTCATCTATTTTAGGCTTGGTGTTGTTGCTCTTTTTGGGCCTAGGGAAAATTATAGATAGTACAAATGCACCTGCATATGGTGCCCAAATAGCCTTGTTTTATTTGTTATTGCAAAGTGTGATGTTAAGCGCGATTAAGTCGGCAATTAAAAATAGCAAGCAACGGCTATTTCAACACACAATAGCTTGTCCTAGCTGGCTGAACATAGCAGATATTAAATTATTACTTATTAGTAATGGCTGGCTTATAGCGAGTCTGTTGATAGCGCTTGATTTAACCTGGGCTCAGTGGATAAAAGTACCGCATTTTTTTGTTTTTATGTTTATACAGTTAGGTTTAGGCATTGTTTGTTTATACAAACCTAGCGCGCTCGTTTATGGATTTACTTTAAGTACTTTATTTTTGTTTACTCCTTTTGAGTTATCGCCGCTAATTTATCATTTGGGTTTTGCAATTATCTTTCTTTTAAGCGTATTCATTCCTGTCATTAATATAAATGGAATGACGAGTGTTCGGTCTTTATTTAGCTTTTGGTTTTGTTACTTCATAAACCATAGTTGGACATTAGTATGGCGTATATCGTTGCTTTTGTGTGTATTTATGGCATCGGCTGAGTTATTAGCAAAGCGGCCAGATCTTGTGAATATAATAGGCGGTGTGGCGGTTGCTTTTATTGTACTTTTTAGCAGCTCATTACAATTTGATTGTACTAAAGTTCATGGACAATATCGGTTGTTTTTTAAAATGAATCAAAAGGCACAAGCGTTTTATGTTAGCCAGTTTATACCCAGTATGCTTTTGTTTTTAGCAGCCTTTATAGCCTATAGCATTACGTTTGAGAGATTAAACAGCACTTTGCTAAGCCTGGGGTTTGTGTGGTGTTTATTGCAGGTTTATTTTGCACAAAAAAAACCAGCGCATTATGCGCTGGTTTGGATTATTTCTAACGTTGGGTTGCTTGCTTTACTAAACTAGTTAAGCGGCATCCACTTTTGTAATAACGCTATCACGTGCTGCTTTACCTGCAAGCAAATCAGCAGGGTCAAAATCGTCTACGTTGATTACGTCTAAACGAGCTTGCTCTACAGCAGCTAGCTTATCGGCCTCGGCTTGGCTTAAAATACCTGCTTCAAGCCCCATTTGCGCCACTTTATCAAGTTGGAAAAACGGTAGTTTCACACCTTTCTCTTTACATACTCTTTCAAATAACGGCTCTACCTCTAGTACGTCTTTAAGCGTTTGCTCCTGACGACCTACAAGATTAAGAGGCTCATTTGTTAAGTATACATAACTTGCTAAACGGTTACGTGTTTCGCTAGGTACTTGTAAGATTTGAGCTAGTTTATGCTCTAACTTATCAGTCGGTTTGCGCACCGGGCGACCAAACGGGAACAATAACACTTTTAATACGCCACGAAGTGGTGCAGAAGGCATATTGTTAATTAAATCAGCAAGCGCACGTTGACAGTGGTAAAGGTGATCCTGACAGCTCCATTGAACAAGCGCAAAATCTTCTTTTTTACGGCCTTCGTCGTTGTAACGCTTAAGCGTTGCAGATACTAAGTAAAGGTAGCTAAGTAAGTCACCTAAACGTGCAGAAATACGCTCTTTACGTTTAAGAGAGCCGCCAAATACAGCCATGCTAATATCTGACATAAGTGCTAAAGAAGCACTAAAGCGCGACGCTATACGGTAAAACTCAGCTGTTTCGTCATGGTAAGGCACACTTGTAAAGCGAGCACCTGTAAGGGCTAGCCATTTAGTACGCACTAGGTTTGACATAGTAAAGCCTATATGACCCATTAGCGCTTTATCAAATACGTTAAGCGCTTCTTCGCGGTCTTCAATTTCGCACGCACCTAGCTCGGTTAGTACAAACGGATGACAGCGAATCGCACCCTGGCCGTATATGATCATATTACGGGTCAGGATGTTTGCACCTTCAACGGTTATGGCAATAGGTGCACCTTGGTAGCCACGACCTAGATAGTTATTTGGACCAAGCATGATCCCTTTACCGCCAAGAACGTCCATTGCATGGATTGTTGCATCGCGCATTTGTTCGGTTAAGTGATATTTAATAATCGCTGATACAACAGATGGTTTTTCACCTAAATCAACCGCACCAGTCGACATACTTACTGCAGCATCTGAGCTGTATGCGTAACCGGCAAGTTTAGCCATTGATTCTTCAACACCTTCCATTTTACCAATAGGTAAACGGAATTGACGACGAATACGGCTGTATGCACCCGTAGCGGTTGCAATCATTTTAATGCCGCCGGCAGAGTTAGACGGTAATGTAATTGCACGGCCTACCGATAAACACTCAACTAGCATGCGCCAGCCTTGGCCAGCCATATCTGGCCCACCAATAATGTAATCAAGAGGTACAAAAATGTCTTTACCGCGAGTAGGACCATTTTGGAATGGTACGTTAAGCGGGAAGTGACGACGACCAATTTCTACTCCAGGAGTATCTGTTGGGATCAATGCACAGGTAATACCTGGCTCTTTTACATCACTTAATAAGCCATCTGGATCTTGTAATTTAAATGCAAGACCAAGCACCGTTGCCACAGGCGCAAGCGTGATATAGCGCTTGTTCCACGTTAGGCTTATACCTACAACTTCTTCACCGTTCCATTGTCCTTTACACACAACACCGTAATCAGGGATTGAACTTGCGTCAGAGCCTGCTTCTGGTGATGTTAATGCAAAACATGGAATTTCTTGGCCGCTAGCTAAGCGCGGTAAGTAATGGTCTTTTTGCTCTTTTGTACCATAGTGTTGTAATAATTCACCTGGACCTAACGAGTTTGGAACACCAACAATTGACGAAAGTAATGTTGATTTACTCGTTAGTTTTTGAAGTACACAAGACTGAGCAAACGCAGAAAACTCTAAACCGCCGTATTCTTTTTTAATGATCATGGCAAAGAATTTATTGTCTTTGAGGTATTGCCATACATCTTGCGGTAAATCAGTTAGCTCGTGAGTTGCTTCCCAATCATCTAGCATGCTACATACTACTTCAACAGGGCCATCTATAAAGGCTTGCTCTTCAATAGTAAGTTTAGGCACAGGGTATTGGTGTAGCTTTTTCCAATCAGGGTTACCGCAAAATAAATCAGCTTCCCACCAAGTTGTACCCGCATCGATAGCTGACTTTTCAGTGTCAGACATGCTCGGTGTTACTTTTTTGAATACCGTAAAGATAGGTTTGATGATGTATTGCTGGCGAATACCAGTAACTGAAAGAGGCACTGCGATGATCAAAAAGATCAACCAGCTAATTAAACCAAAAGCACCTGCGAAGGTACCGATTAATAATGTTGCAGCAGAAACACCAAGTGCTGTGTTCCAACTCGCTCTGTGGTAAATCGCAGTGCACAGCAGCACGATTAAACCGAGTGTAAATATGAGTGTCATTTTAATTCCTTAATAGAGGTCAGACCACCTCATTTAGAGTAGCGCTAGTCAGCTTAAGTTTCAAGTAAATTAGCGTGTAAAATTATAGTAAAAAGTCAGAAGTTTTGCTTTACAAAATACCTTTTAAGGGGACGGATAGTGCTTTTTGCCATACACATTATGTTTTTTATTAATTCAGAGCGTTAAAAATTTATAATTCAGGTAGCCATAATGATTTTTTTAAGTAAATATGCAACTAATTTAGAAAATTTTTTTTGTAAAATTTACTGCTATTTATCCGTACTTTTTGAGGGCTTTTTTATAAATGTGTGAATTACTTGGTATGTCTGCCAATGTGCCTACTGATATATGTTTCAGTTTTGCAGGGCTATTAGAGCGTGGTGGTAATACGGGGCCACACAAAGATGGATGGGGCATTACGTTTTATGAGGGAAAAGGGTGTCGAACTTTTAAAGACCCAGAACCAAGCTACCAATCAGAAATTGCTAAGCTTGTTAAAGCCTATCCTATAAAAAGTGTGTCGGTTATTAGTCATATACGTCAAGGTAATCGCGGGCGAGTATGCCTTGAAAATACCCACCCGTTTACGCGTGAGCTGTGGGGGCGAGAAATAACCTATGCACACAATGGGCAGCTTTCAAACTATCACGATTTAAAACCTGAATATTATCGTCCAGTGGGTAATACTGACAGTGAACTCGCTTTTTGTTGGTTGCTTGATAAAATTCGTGAAAAATACCCTAAACGACCTTCTAATATGGCGTCTGTTTTTAGATACGCTGCCAAGCTTTCTCACACGCTGCGTGAAAAGGGCGTATTTAATATGTTGTTGACCGATGGCGTATTTGTTTTAGCGTACTGCACAAATAACTTACATTACATAACGCGCCGTGCGCCTTTTGGTAAAGCTACATTAATTGATGCCGATATGGTTGTTGATTTTCAAAAAGAGACAACCCCAAACGATGTGGTAACTGTCATTGCAACAAGGCCGCTTACTAACGATGAGCGTTGGCAAAAAATGGAGCCAGGCGAGTTTTCGTTATTTAAAATGGGTGAGCTTATATAGTTCACCCATTTTGCAAATAAATCGTTAGCTAGTTCGCTTGAAGGTTTTTAGTGTGCTCAGCTGTTGCGGTTGGGGCGGTCACAGTAAAAGAGTTCATTTGAACTTCAAACTGCTCAGTCCCTTTTTCACCTTTCCACATGCGCACAAGCATGTAATCCATCTCAGGTGCAAACCAAGCGAGGGCTTGTCGTTTGTCGGTATCGTATAAACGTTTTACTTTAATTGCCTCTATGTTACCTATAGGCAAAGAAATCATCTCTGTGCCTACCACTTCAAAGTTATAATCTCGGCGGTTACCTTTTTTATCAACAAGCGGAAACGAGAAGTTGGTTTCGCCTTTCTTTAACCCTTCACGAACCTGAACTTGATACGAAATGGCATCTTGAAAATCATCAGTCCACTCGCATTTTAGCGGGTACTCACTGTTACTGCTGGTAACAATTTCATTCTCTTTGTCAAAATCAATTTTATAGTTTTTATCAGGACCTGTTCCTTTACGTACCATTGAATAATGATCAGGAGAGACCTTACCGTCTTTAAACGTAAATTTAGAGGTTTCTTTACGCGAGTCAGAAAAAATCATCCACTCAATGTCACTGTGGTAGGTTAATTCATAATTTTCATCATCAAGCTTTTTAAGAGAACGAACTGCCGTGCCGTGATTGCTGCCTTTACGCAAAATATCATACTTGGCTTCGTATTGAGTCAATTCGCCTGCAATAAGGCTTGTTGGAAGTAAAGCGCCCGCACATAGCATTAGGGCGCTTATTTTTTTATTGTGGGTAGTGCGCGCCGTGTGCAGGAAGTTGTTTTTTGTCAAGAACCGCATAATCTGCTTCCATAGTAAGTCTTTGTTCACTGAACCATTTGACCACCAAAGGATAAATTATATGCTCTTGTTCGTGCACGCGCTTTGCTAATGTGTCTGCTGTATCATCCTTGAGTACAGGTATTTGCGCTTGAAGAATGACCGGACCACCGTCTAATTCTTCAGTTACAAAGTGAACACTTACGCCATGAACATCGTCTTTTGCATCAATTGCTCTTTGGTGGGTATTCAGCCCCTGGTACTTAGGCAACAAAGATGGATGAATGTTCAACATTTTTCCAATATATTTTTGCACTAAGCTAGGTGTAAGAATACGCATAAACCCAGCTAATACAACTAGATTTGGTTCAAAAGAGTCAATAACGTTCATTAACTGCGCGTCGTAGGCCTCGCGCGAGTCAAAATCTTTATGACTAAGTACTTGCGTTGCAATGCCTGCATTTTTAGCACGTTCTAGGCCATATGCGTCTGCTTTATTGCTAATAACAGCCGCAATATGTCCGTTTATCTCGCCACGTTCACAGGCATCAATGATGGCTTGTAAATTAGAGCCACTGCCTGAAATTAAAACTACTAGACGAGTAGGTGCCATTACTTAGCACCACCTACGATGTCTACTTGCTCTTCACCTGGTGCCGCATCTTGGATTTCGCCAAGGTGCCAAGCGTTTTCACCTAAATCTTTAAGCATAGTTAAGCTTTGCTCAAGTTTATCGGCAGGAACAACCAAAACCATGCCTACACCACAGTTAAATGTACGGTACATTTCATGTGTAGTAATATTACCGTTTTCTTGTAACCAGTTAAAAACACTTGGCCACTGCCAGCTATCGCCTTTAACCACAGCTTTAGCTGATGCAGGTAATACGCGTGGAATATTTTCCCAAAAGCCACCGCCAGTAATGTGCGAAAGGGCATGCACGTCAACGTGCTTAAATAACTCAAGTAAAGGTTTAACGTAAATACGTGTAGGCTCTAATAAATGCTCGCCTAATGTTTTACCATCAATTATTTGATTGGTGTCGGCGTTAGATACCTCAAGTACTTTACGAATTAAAGAAAAACCATTTGAGTGTGGGCCACTAGAGGCAAGGGCAATAAGCTGATCGCCTGCAGCTACTTTAGTGCCATCAATGATTTTTGATTTTTCAACCACACCGGTACAAAAGCCTGCCATGTCGTAGTCTTCACCATCATACATACCTGGCATTTCTGCTGTTTCGCCACCAATTAGGGCACAACCTGAAATTTCACATCCTTTACCAATACCTGTTACTACGTCGGCTGCTGTGCCTATGTCTAGTTTACCCGTTGCATAGTAATCTAGAAAAAACAGGGGTTCAGCACCTTGAACAATTAAATCGTTTACACACATAGCTACTAGGTCAATACCTACGGTATCGTGCTTTTTAAGGTCAATTGCCATACGCAATTTAGTACCCACGCCATCAGTACCCGCTACTAATACAGGTTGTTTATAACCTTCAGGAATTTCGCAAAGTGCGCCAAAACCACCAATTCCGCCCATCACTTCAGGACGACGGGTTTTTTTAACTACGCCTTTAATACGCTCAACAAGTGCATTACCAGCGTCGATATCTACGCCCGCGTCTTTATAGCTAAGAGACTGTTTTTGTTCGCTCACAGGTTTTCCTCAAAATAGTTGTTTTGGGTTGCTTAGAAACGCGCGTATTTTACAACAATTGCACCTGCGCGGCTAGCGTAAATATAGGTTTGAAATAATTAACAAGGACACTTGTCCGCTGTTTGTTGTTTAAATAAACAAAAAAAACGCCCGTTGGCGTTTTTTTAGTATTAAAAGCGTTAAATTAACCGCTATGCTTTGGCGGTTAGTATCGCTCTAAGTGGAGCAGGGTAGCCTTCAATGGTTTTACTGGTGTCGGTTGGGTCTAAAAAATCAACTAACGATTCGTTTTCCATCCAATCGGTTTTTCGTTGTTCATCAAGCGTGGTCATTGCGCAATCTTTTATTTGCACATCTTTAAAGCCAACGCGCTCCATCCACAGTTTTAATGCAGCAGTACTTGGAATAAACCACACATTGCGCATTTTTGCGTAGCGGTCGGTAGGCACGAGTACTGTGTTTTCATCGCCTTCAATAACTAAGGTTTCAAGCACTAACTCGCCGCCCGGGCGAAGCTGAGCTTTTAACTGCGCTAAAAAATCAATTGGTGAACGACGATGATAAAGCACCCCCATTGAAAATACCGTATCAAAGGCTTTAAGCTCTGGCAGGGCTTCTACACCTAATGGTAATAAATGCACGTTTTCGTCGGGGTTGAAGTGTTTAATTGCCTGAAACTGGCACAAAAATAAGTCAGAAGGATCAATACCCACTACAAATTCGGCGCCTTCTCCGCGCATGCGCCATAAATGATAGCCAGAGCCACAACCAATATCTAACACTGTACGGCCTTTTAATGGTTCAATATGTGGAAGGAGGCGATCCCATTTCCAATCACTGCGCCATTCGGTGTTTATTTCAATACCGTGCACACTGAATGGGCCTTTTCGCCAAGGCATCATGCGCTTTAATAAGTGTGTAGTTTGCTTTTGTTGGCCTTCACTCATTTCCCCTGGTGCGCCAATTTCTACTTTAGTGGCTATATCAACGTGAGTTGTGTTTATTTCAGGCAAATTTTTAAGCACTTTTTGCCATTGTGGTAAATCACCATGGCTTGCCTCTAACTGCCAATGTTTTAATTGGGCGGGTAGCGTTTCTAGCCAGTGGCTAAGTGGGCTTTGTGCAATTGCAGCGTAAAATTGGTTAAACCATTGAGACATAAATTACTCTTTTTATTTAATTGCTACCATTGAGCAAAAATTAAAACATTGATACCACACTTGTGTTTGGCTAAAGCCAATATCACTTAACCTATTAATATGTGTGCTGAGTGTATCGGGGCGCATAACGTTTTCTATTGCTGTGCGCTTTTGGCTTATTTCAAGCTCAGAGTAGCCATTATGACGCTTAAAATCGTGATGCAAATCGATTAATAAGTTATCGCATTGCTCGTTTTCGGCTTTAATTTTTTCACTAAGTAGTAATACACCACCGGGCTTTAAGTTAGCGTAAATTTTTTCAAGCACAGCTTGGCGCTGTGCATGGGGTATAAACTGCAGTGTAAAGTTCATTGCTACAACCGATGCGTTTTGAATTTCAAGCTCGTTAATATCGCCAAGGGTAACAGTAACCGGCACGTCCGATTTAAACCCTTGTAAATGCATTTTACAACGCTCAACCATGGCTTGTGAGTTATCTACTGCAATAATGTTGCAATTATCGGTGCGAATATTACGGCGCATGCTCAGCGTAACCGCGCCCAATGAGCAGCCTAGGTCATACAAGTTAGAATTACTTTGAGCGTATTGGCCCGCTAATTTACCCATAGTGCTTACAATGGTGGCATAACCAGGCACTGATCGCTGAATCATATCAGGGAATACTTCAACCACATTTTGGTCAAAGCTGAAATCTTTTACTTGTTGCTCAGAGGCGTAAATACTGTCTTTTATGGTCACGAAGGCAGTCTCTTTAAAAATAATAAGGTTATTTTAACATTTTATGCTGGATAGTCAGTGATAAATTCAGTAGGTTGGCTAGAATTATGAATAATAAGTACAAAAGAGAACGTTAAATGAGCAAAAGTAAAGTTATTAGCACCGACGATATACTAGCAACGCTTTGTCACTCTGTGACAGGGGTACTTTCATCAGCAAGCGGTAACGAAATAAGTTACTCGGCCATGGTTCAAAAAATAACACGCACCTGCATGCGACCAGACATTGGTTGCTTTGTATTGTTTGATGGCGGCTTTACAGGGCTTGTTGTAACCAACTTTACATCGCAGGCTGCAATGGAAATCTACGGCGACTACATGCGCAACATGGGTATGCCAGAAGAAGAAATTGCACACAGTCACTTGTCAGACGATGTTTCAAACGTAATGGGCGAGTTAATGAACCAAATAGTAGGTGACTTTACTTCTAAGGTTCGCGAGCAATTACATACCTCTATTACGCAAAATCAGCCAAAAATGATGGCGATTAATAAACAAGTGCAAATTTCGGTAGATACCACAATGGATCGCCCACAAGCACGACGTGTTACTTTTACTACACGTAATCAAAATATTTTTTACCTAGAACTGGCAATGGATAAAACAGAGTTTATTAAACTGCACGATTTTGACATTATTGAGGCCATTGACCCTGATGACATTATTGAAAACGAAGCAAAGCAAAAAGCTGAAAAAGCGCAGGCTAAAAAAGAGCCCGTGCAAGATGATGCCGATGACGACTTTATGGCTGAGTTAGGGCTTTAATGTTATGTAGGTTGGGTAAAGCAAAGCGAAACCCAATACGCTTTTGAGCTGTCAGTTTTAAGCTATCAGATTGAAGCTGTCAGTAGTCAGTAAGAAAAGTAACTCAAACAAAAAAGCGCGATTTGAAATCGCGCTTTTTCAAGTTGATGTGTCAGATCTTGTCTGAACTAATACAAATTATAAATACAATGCTAATAGTTACATTTGCTCTTATTCTTTATATTTCACTAAGGCTTCTTTAAATAAATTTTCACTCTCGTCTTTGAAGCGAGATTTTTGTTCGTTCAGTTCTGTAAATTTAGCTTGAAGATTTTTATAAATTATCTCATGCGCTTTATTTTTAACTTCGTTGTCGATAGGGCTATCTAGTTCAAAGCCATGTTGTAAACCACTTGTTATTATTTTTAGTATATCTTCTTTGGTTATTTGATCAAGTAGTATCCACTTATTCCCGTCCACCGAAAAGTAGCCCTTACCACTTTCAATCTGCAAGCATTTCATATTCATCTCTCCTTGTTAAATAAGGTGTTTTACCCGCCTCTAAGCAATCAAGTAATACCTTATGGTTGTGAGTTTTATCACCATCCAGGTTAACAAGGTATTTGTCGTTAGGATAGCCAGTGTAAATTTCATATTGAACACTGGAGGGTCCATTTTTTTTACTTGTGTAAATCAAATAATCAGGCTTAATTGACGCCCCTACAGTACTATTGTGAGTAACAATTATTACGGGCATGAACTTTGACATTTCTTTGATTAACTTATTTACTTTGTTGTATAAAAAAACATTGTCAAATGATGATTCTGGTTCATCTATCAGTAATAAGTCATATTGGCTAGCATCGCTAATTTCTTGAAGTAGCCTATATTCTGAACGTTCGCCGCCAGAAACTGTATAACCTGATGAATTTAAAATATCGTAACTAATTTTAGCGAAATGTTTGTAGTAATCAGTTTCAGATAATCCCGATATTTTTTTTAATTCGGATAAATATTCATATCCGTTAATGTCGTAACTTTTAAATGCATTAGCAAAAGATATTTGTTTATTGAGAACAGCTCCAAGCTCTCTGGCGAAGTTAAATGTCCCCCTTTTAGCAACTTTTAAAAAGCCTTGAATGTCTTGTCTTATAAATTCTTTACTGATTTTTAAGTTCTCAACAACATCATTAAATTTATTTACTTTTTCAATATCCAAGACATGTTCATACAAATTTATTTCGGTAACAGGTGAGGCCGCAGTTCGCATTTGAAGTTCGCTTTTTATATTATCTACGATATCGTTAACATATGCTTTTTGAAGCTCAGACTCTTTGGTTTTATTGTATTTTTCAATTAAATCAACAGTTAAGTAATTTAAGCTGTCGCTAGAGATGTGCTTATTGATTATGTGTTGATATTCAGAATTGTCGGCTAAAGTAATACTTGCTTTGATAAGCTCTTGTAAGGATAACAAATTATTCGTTTGGAATTTGGACTCAGTAAATAACTTTACTTTTGCGAAAGAGTCTAGCTTATCCGCCTCTGAGGCATGTTTTAGTAATGAGTTAACAAAATTATCCAAAGTTCGGCTTGAGTTATCCAAATCAATATCTTTAATCTTATCAACGACCTCTTGGAACTCTTTTAAATAGTTTTGAGTTATTTGCGAGTGGCTAGTAGTCAGGCGATTTGAAAAGTCTTTCTCATCATCTAAATCTTTTTGTAATAAAGAAAATTGCCTTACATATTTTACACGAATATCGTCAGTGGTATTTTCTTCTTCTATTGAATTCAGTGTATGTGACTTTCCACTTGATCTTTCTCCTAATATCACATTTAATCCAGTGGACAGCTTAAGCCCATTATTGAGAGCATTGAAAAACTTGTGCCCCTCTTCTTTTGATAAATGCACCTTTTGTTTGTCTTTTAAAGCTCGTTTAACTGACTTAAGACTAATTTCGCCAACGTTTATATAAGTTTGTCTTGCAGGTATTTTATGAAGTCTCTCTTCTATTCTTAAATCACTAAAACATACAGGGACTAAAGCATCAGGATCTTTAATACAATAGATAAATTTTCTAGCACTGGATACTTCTCCCGCACTAATTAAATGCTGTAGTTTACTTAGGGTATCTGTATGTATTTCGGGAGACTTTTTATAATGTGGGATTAATAAGTAATCAGAAATTCGCGGAAAAATTTCTTTTAATTTTTCAACATTTATAGAGGTGTTTCTGTCGGGTATTTGTTCCTTAACTAGTTGACATTTTTCTGAGAAATCTAATAGCTGATCATCTTCTGCAATCAATAAAATATGAGTTCCTTCAACATCTATTTCTATACCTGGGAAAACTTTAATACTGAGTTTTTCTTGGATTTCATAGAATTGATTGAGGTCAAACATATTGTGGTTTGTGATTGCAATAGCGTCTAAATTACCTTCTTCGACGTACCATTTTAAACGCTCAATAGAAAAAGAGAAATTACGATCGCTTGGTGTTGAAACTGTATGTAAATGAAGGTCTATTTTTTTCATATGCTATCCATTGCTAATCACTTTAATTCAAAACATTACCATGGTACTGCTAAGTTTTTCTACAAGTATATTTAATAGCCATAAGGATTTTCTCCCATCGCAACCACCACACAAAAAATCCGTAAGTCTAACTCTAGCTGGTGGTATTGTGGCTCCATGTGGCAACACAGCTTATAAAAGCTTTTGTTGTGGTCTTTTTCTTTAAAATGGGCTAGTTCGTGCACAACCAGCGCTTTTAATAATGGCTCGGGGGCACGCAGTAAGTCGCTGTTGATGGCTAAATCGTGTTTACGGGTTTTACCTTGCATGCGGTAGGTGTGGGTACCGAGTGCATTGGTGACCATATCACCTTGTTTTTTAAACGCTGCGCGGCCAAAAGGTGGGGCGTTTTTTAAATACTGCTTTTTAAGTTCTGTTGCGTAGCTGTAAAGCAGTTTGTCGCTGGTAATAGTATGTGCATCTGGGTATTTTTTAAGTAAGTAGTCACATACCTTATTGTTACTAATAAGACTTAATACTTGCTCAACAATATTTGTAGGGTAGCCTGTAAAGTAACGGGCGTATTCACTCATTTTTATATCTCTATATTTTTGTTTTGATTTTTAAAACAGGGCGTGCTGCTGCGCTTCTTTTTCGCCGCTGAACGGGTTGAGTACTGGGTGATTATACCCAAGATCTTTACAAAATTGACGTGCAAGTAGTGGCGACTCACGATTATCGGCTGTATGAAAAAACACATAAGGGGATTTACCCTCATCAAGCCATTGTTTTACTTTACTCAGCCACGGTTTATAAAAGGCTTGATAGTCGTTTTGTAAATCAGCAATCACAAACCGCGCCATAGGCTGCGAGCCAGTAGCTATTGCATGTACTGGTAAGTGAGGTTTTTTTTGTTGGGCGTCTATTAGCGCTTCGGTGGTTGGCTTTACTGCAAAAAGCGCCCGTGTATCCATTGAAATGCGATTTATGTTATTAGCCATTAATAGTTGGTTGAGTGCTACTTCGGCTTCACCCTTTTTAAAAAAATCAGCATGGCGGACTTCTACACCATAGGTAATCTCTTTAGGCAGTAAGCTAATAAAGTGTGCCAACTTGGGTAAATCGTTCGGGCCAAATGCTTTGGGTAGTTGCAGCATTATTTGCCCTGTTTTTTCAAGCAAAGGGGCAAATAATGTAAGCCAGTCGGTAAGCTCTGTTTGTACGTTGCTAAGCGCTAGCTCGTGGCTAAAACGACGATGAAATTTAAAGGTAAATCTAAAATCGTCAGGTACGCTTTGTGCCCAGCGCAAAACAGTACTAGGTGATGGGTCGGCGTAAAAACTGGTGTTACCTTCTACCGAATTAAAATGCTGTGCGTATTGGCTTAGCATGTCGGCGTTTTTACATTGGCTTGAAAATAAATTGCCTTTCCATGCACTGCTAGACCACTGAGGGCATCCAATATATAACATAAGAAATAGCTGATAAATTACATCGTGGCGCCAGTGTAGCAAATACCAACAGCGCCTGCTTTAAATTAACACCAACACACCAAACACGCCTAGCATCTTCAACCTACTTGGGTATAATGCAGGGCTTAATTTGAATATTCTTAGATTGCTTACGGCTTTATTTGAAGTGTGGTAGCTCTTTTTTAAATTATGCGCCTATAAAAACAAATAATTTTTACCGTTGAAGCCTTTTATCTGACAGGAAAACTATGCGCTCTATATACTGCGGACAGCTAAATAAAACTCACGTAGATCAAGAAGTTGAACTATGTGGCTGGATCAACAAACGACGTGACCTTGGTGGACTTATCTTTGTCGATTTACGCGATAGAGAAGGTTTAGTACAAGTTGTATTTGATCCAGAAGTTGAAGGACTTATGGATACAGCGAACAAGCTTCGCCAAGAATTTTGTGTTCAGTTAAAAGGGGTTGTACGTGCTCGCCCAGAAAGCCAAGTAAATAAAGATATGGCAACAGGCGAAGTGGAAATTTTAGGCACCGAGCTTACAATTATCAACCGCTCAGAGCCATTGCCGCTTGATTTTAACCAAACAAACTCTGAAGAGCGCCGCTTAAAGTACCGCTACTTAGACCTTCGTCGCTTAGAAATGAGCGACCGCATTAAATTACGCGCTAAAGCAAGCAGCTTTGTTCGTCGCTTTTTAGATGAAAACGGCTTTTTAGACATCGAAACACCGGTACTTACAAAAGCAACGCCAGAAGGTGCTCGCGATTACTTAGTACCAAGCCGTGTGCATAAAGGCAGCTTTTACGCATTACCGCAATCGCCACAATTATTTAAACAATTGTTGATGATGTCAGGTTTTGATCGTTACTACCAAATTGTTAAATGTTTCCGTGATGAAGATTTACGTGCCGATCGCCAACCTGAATTTACTCAAATAGATTTAGAAACCTCGTTCATGAGCTCGGATCAAGTACGTGGTATGACTGAAAAAATGATCCGTGAAATGTGGCAATCGTTACTCAACGTTGACTTAGGCGACTTCCCAATTATGCCTTACTCTGAGGCAATGAGCTTATACGGTTCTGATAAGCCAGACTTACGTAACCCAATGAAATTAGTAGACGTTGCTGATTTAGTGAAAGATGTTGAGTTTAAAGTATTCTCAGGTCCTGCAAACGACGAAAAAGGCCGTGTTGCTGTATTAACAGTACCGGGTGGCGCTAAGCTTTCACGTAAGCAACTTGATGATTACACTAAGTTTATTGGTATTTACGGTGCTAAAGGCTTAGCATGGATGAAAGTAAACGACCGTGATGCAGGCGCTGAAGGCGTGCAATCGCCAATCGCTAAATTCTTAAACGAAGATGTGATCACACAGTTACTTGAGCGTACTAATGCACAAACTGGCGATATCATTTTATTTGGTGCAGATAAGCGCAACACCGTAAATGAAGCCATGGGTGCACTACGCCTTAAAATTGGTGTAGATCTAGAAATCACTAATCTTAACAGTTGGGCACCACTTTGGGTTGTAGACTTCCCGATGTTTGAAGAAGATGACGAAGGCACATTACACGCTGTGCACCATCCGTTCACTGCACCAAAAGATATTAGCGCGAGTGAGCTTGAAGCAAACCCTGCAGCGGCTATCTCAGATGCATACGATATGGTATTAAACGGCTACGAAGTGGGCGGTGGCTCGGTACGTATACATAATGCAGATATGCAAGAAGCAGCATTTAGAATTTTAGGAATTGATGCACAAGAGCAACAAGACAAATTTGGCTTTTTACTTGATGCCCTTAAATACGGTACACCGCCACATGCAGGTTTAGCATTTGGTCTAGACCGTTTAGTTATGCTTTTATGCGGAACAGATAACATTCGTGACGTTATTGCTTTCCCTAAAACTACACAAGCGTCTTGCTTATTAACCGACGCACCAAGCAAAGCGAATAATGATTCGTTAACTGAGCTTGCAATAAGTGTGGTAGAAAAATCAGCCGCAAGCGAAGAGTAATTTGAGCTGAGTTTACAGCATTGTATTTAAAACCCTTAAGTTGTTTGCTTAAGGGTTTTTTTGTGGTTAAATTTAGCGCAGACTATAATTTAACCACTATGAAAAGGAATTCCCATGTCAATTAATCTCACTTTATTTGGCGAGTTTTTAACATTTTTCATCTTATTTTGTATTCCTATTTTTGCGCTTATTAGCTACAAAATTGGCAAGCGAAAAAGCACCAGCCCAGGCGTATTAGCTTTTGTAGGCGGGTGCTTAGCATTATTTCCATTATTTGGGCTTATTTATATTGCAGTGCTTGCGCTAAGAAAAGATTTACCAGAGAGAGGCGACTACAGCCATTGATAATTGTGAAGAGGAAAGCGTTAAGTAAAAAGTGTAACTAAAACATTAGAAGCAAAGACGATGCCTAAGCTTCTAAACGTTACATGCGTTGTTTAATTATCGGCTAGGGCCATTTTTATTGCGTGCACTGGCTAGTTGCCTAGCAATTGCTAGTAACGCTGGCGAAATATCGTCAGCGCCATTTTTAATTAAAGCAGTAACATCACCAGATGAAAACAGCCCATCACGCGGTGATTTAATTCCTAATTCACGAACAAAGTCCTTTGTTTTACCTGTACTGCCGGTTTCAATAAACTTAAATATAATGCGTTCATTGTTGTTTTTAGCGGGTGTTTTTAATGTGCTAATTTCATCATTAATTAAGGCTAACTTTTCTTCTAGAATTTCAATGCGCTGTTCAATGGTGCTGTATGATTTCATGTATCGGATCTTTTACTGAGTATATTGGAACAATTGCCTCTATTATCGCACAATTTTGTGTTTGCGGCTGTTAGTCTTTTTCAACATTTTTTAATCTACAATTTAAATGTAAATAAATTTGGTATAACCACACAGACCACTATTACTTTTAAGGCTGTTATTAAGATTATAAAACGCCTAAACTAACCCACATTAATTATAATAAACAATACGTTAAGTAATATGCATAAAACACTTTTTTACCTCACACTTCTTTTCACAAGTGTAAGTTCCTATGCCAGCGAGGCATATATTACAGACATTAGCCGTGATCGTGAGATCCCAATTAGCATTTCGTTGCCAACAAATAACGTTAAATGCAGCAAACAAAATAAATGCCCAGTTGCCTTTATTAATGCAGGGTATGGTATGGGTCACAATAGCTATACTTTTGCCAGTAATGAATTTAACAAACAAGGCTATTTAGCCATTGCAGTGGGCCATGAATTAAAAACAGATCCTATGTTAAATGTGCGTCCACCTTATATGGCAACTCGCATGGAGAACTGGCACCGCGGTGTGGTCACCCTCAAGTTTTTAGTTAATGAATTAGCAGCCAAATACACAGAGTATGATTTTTCAAAGCTCACTTTATTTGGTCATTCTAATGGTGGAGATATTTCAGCCTTGTATGCTGCAATGTATCCTGATGAAGTCAGTGATTTAATTACGCTTGATCATCGCCGCATGTTGCTGCCTCGTAATAAAGATATTCGTGTACTTACCCTTAGAGGTAGTGATTACCCGGCAGATGCCGGTGTGCTCTTAAGCGAAAAAGAGCTGAGTGAGTTTCCGGTTACTCAATTACGTATAGAAAAATCGCGCCATAACGATATGTATGATGGTGGTCCTGACTGGTTGGTTGATAGAATAAGTAAAGAAGTTGCTAACTTTATGAATTAGCTGTTTAACGCGCCGCTTTAGCAGCGCGTAATGGTGAGTTTTCCTTATGCGTAATTTACGTAGCGGTTTGCCCAATGTGCAATAATTGTTGCCGCGTAGTCGGCATCGTTTTTATTAGTCAGTAAATGATCGGCATTATCTAGACTAATAAAGCTTTTTGGATGCTTAGCGGATGCGTAAATTTTTTCAGCTTCAGTAATATTTACGGTTGTATCAATCGGTGAGTGCATGACTAATAAAGCGCGTTTAAGTTTACTTATGTGGCTTTTATCGTATTTAGCTATATCGTCGATAAATTGCTTTTTAATGGTTAATTCACGCCCAGCTAAACTCACTTTTGCTTCGCCAGCTGCGTTTATTTCATCTAAATGGGCTTCAAAATTATGTGCTACATGTTGTGCATCTGACGGTGCGCCAATGGTTGTAATAGCTGTCACCTCAGGAATATATTGTGCAGCAGCAAGCACTGCGGCACCCCCTAAACTGTGACCAATGAGTAATTGCGGTGCTTTAAAGTGCGCTCGTAAATGATCAACAGCAGATACTAAGTCTTGAATATTTGATGAAAAGTTACTGTTTGCAAAGTCGCCATCGCTGTTGCCTAGGCCGGTAAAATCGAAACGAAGTACAGCGATTCCTTGCTTTGTTAAAGCACGACTAATACGTGTTGCTGCTGCAATGTCTTTACCGCAGGTAAAACAATGGGCAAAGAGGGCATAAAATTTTACTTCATCATCGGGGAGTTCAAGTTGTCCGGCAAGTTCTAAATTACCACTTTTAAAAGATACTTTTTGTCGCATGGGTCGCCTTTTTGAACAAATAAAATACGTTGTAATACTAGACCATACATATGCATCAATGTGTGCAAATTCAATCGCTTTTATTTATTGATCTTGATCAACGCACCCTTTGATGGGGGCGCTTTGCGGACATATGTCCTTATGTTTTTGGGGCTGTTTGTCTATCCTCGCATGGCGCTATAATGAAGTCCTTGCTACTTTATATACATAAAAGTACTTGAAGTATCTAACTTCAAACAACCTATTCACTGGAACGTACAATGCAATTACCTACTGTTGATTATAAAGCTCCCGATGCGGCTGCACAATTTGTTGAATCGTTAAGAAATACTGGATTTGGTGTTTTAAAAAACCACCCAATTCCACAGTCTTTAGTTGAGTCTATTTACAAAAACTGGCAAGACTTTTTTAACTCAGAGCAAAAGCACGACTTTTTATACTCTAAAGAAACACAAGACGGTTACTTTCCGCCTTCAGTGTCTGAAGTAGCTAAAGGCTTTACCGTTAAAGACATAAAAGAGTACTTTCATGTTTATCCAAAAGGGCGTGTACCTGCCGAACTTGAAGCTGACGTACGTGAGTACTACCGTTTAGCAAACGAGTTTGCTGCAACACTTTTAAGCTGGGTTCAAGCTGAGGCGCCTGCCGATGTGCGTGCTAAGTTTTCGATTGATCTAAAAGACATGATTGCAGACTCTGATCAAACATTGCTTCGTATTCTACATTACCCACCAATGACGGGTGATGAAGAGCCAGGCGCAATTCGCGCAGCTGCACATGGCGACATAAACTTACTAACTGTATTACCAGCGTCAAACGAGCCGGGCTTACAAGTTCAAAAAACAGACGGCGGTTGGTTAGATGTACCATGTGATTTTGGTAGCTTAATTATTAACATTGGCGATATGCTGCAAGAAGCATCTGGCGGTTATTTCCCGTCTACTATTCACCGAGTTATTAATCCAACAGGCAAAGCGTCTACTAAGTCGCGTATTTCATTACCGCTGTTTTTACACCCGCGCCCAGATGTTGTACTTTCAGAGCGTTACACCGCAGATAGCTACTTGCAAGAACGTTTACGCGAGCTAGGTGTTAAGTAATGCCTAAGCTTAATTAAGCCTTACTTTTAGGTTTTTAAGCATTAACAAAAAACGGCTTTTAGCCGTTTTTTGTGTTTTAGGCTTAGCAATATATGGCTTCAATTGAGTGCAAAGTAAATAATGGCATGCATTCTAGCCCACTACAGGTATAATGCGCGCAACTGGCCGTTTTGGCCTTATTTAAAAGAGAGTTTATATGAGTTTTGAAGGTCTAGGTTTATCACAGTCTTTAGTTAATGCGGTTTTAGAAAAGGGCTATGAAACGCCAACGCCAATTCAGGCTCAAGCAATTCCTGCAATTATAGAGCGTCGCGATGTAATGGCGGCAGCACAAACTGGCACAGGTAAAACAGCGGGTTTTACGCTTCCACTTATCGAACGTTTATCTACGGGCCCAAAAGCAAAAAGTAACCATGTACGTGCGCTTATTTTAGCGCCTACACGTGAACTTGCACTTCAGGTAAGCGAAAACGTTGAAGAGTACGCTAAGCATTCAAACGTGAGTTCGTTTGTTGTGTATGGTGGGGTTAAAATTAATCCGCAAATGCAGCGCTTGCGTAAAGGTGTCGATATTTTAGTGGCAACGCCTGGGCGTTTAATTGATTTACATAATCAAAATGCCGTTAAGTTTGATAGCGTAGAAGTGCTCGTTTTAGATGAAGCCGACCGCATGCTCGACATGGGGTTTATTCACGACATTAAACGCCTTATTGCTAAAATGCCTGCTAAGCGCCAAAACCTCATGTTTTCGGCTACGTTTTCAGATGATATTCGAGCGTTAGCTAAAGGATTAATAAACGATCCGGTTGAAATTTCAGTCGCTGCAAAAAACACCACAGCTAAAAGTGTAACGCAAAGCGTTTACGCGGTAGATAAAGGCCGTAAAACAGCTTTACTAAGTCATTTAATTCTTAGTAACGATTGGCAGCAAGTTTTAGTATTTAGCCGCACTAAACACGGTGCAAACCGATTGGTTAAACAACTTGAGCGCGACGATATCGTAGGCGCAGCTATTCATGGTAATAAATCACAAGGCGCACGTGTAAAAGCGTTAGATGGTTTTAAAAGTGGCGAAGTACGTGTACTTGTTGCCACTGATATTGTGGCACGTGGCCTTGATATTGTTGAGCTTCCGCATGTTGTTAACTACGACTTACCAAATGTGTATGAAGATTATGTTCACCGTATTGGCCGAACAGGACGTGCGGGTGCATCGGGCCATGCAATTTCGTTTGTTACAGTTGATGATGCAGTCGATTTATACGGTATTGAACGCTTTATTGGTGAGCTTATTCCTCGTGCTGAAGAAGAGGGCTTTGAACCAGTAAACCCAGTAGCAGAACGCGCATTAGACGCACGCCCATTACCTGCTAAAAAGCCAAAGAAAAAGCAACCTTTTAACAAGCCTAAATCTGATAGCAGTAAGCCAAATAGTAAAAAGCCAAATAATGGCGGCAACGGTACTGGCCCTCGTCGCGGTGGCTCTAAAAAGCCTGCTGCTAAAAAAGATGATAACGCACAAAATCCCTGGGCAAAGCGTCAGTCGGTAGGCGGAAACGGTCAGCGCCGTCGCCGTCCAAATAATAATGACTAATTAAGTTTAGTTAGTTTTAATAAAAACGCGCTTACTTTAAACGGTAGCGCGTTTTTTATTGTATTAAATACCTTACTATTAAACCTACAAACAAAGTTACACTTACGCTAAGTAGTGTGCCTAACATTACGTATTCGGTGAGCTTTTTATCTTTACTGGCGCTTAAATCGCCAAACCTAAAGACCGACTTAGCCGCTAATAAAAATCCAACACCCGCAAATTGATCGAGTAAAATAAAGCTCAGCATTAACACGCGCTCCAACATGCCAATACTTTGCCCTGCAAATACTAAGCTGCCTTTACTGCTAAAGTTACCCGTTAAACGCTCTAGCATCATTCTAATAAATACTGCACTTGGGCTTAAAATAATTAAATAACCGCACACAACCCACAGCACATTTGGGTTAGTGACAAGTGAATATAGGGTGTCTAAAAAGTGTGTATTATCGCTCAGCCATACGCTTGAGTAGATTATTACGGCTATGTGGGCAAGTTGATCCAATAAAAAGGGCACGACACCTTTGCTTGAGTAAGATTTGGCTATATCAATTGCGTAATGACTAAGCATAATAACGGCGGTTGCTATTACAACACTGCTAATTTGTTGCCAGCCATAAGTGTATTCCCACGCGCTAATAATTATTGCGCTAGTGACCCCATGAACCAATACATGAAAATACAGTTTAGTTGCCTTGAAGTGGCGGGAGTTTCTGTCGTTAACCCAGCTCATAGGTTGCCAGTAAAAATCAGCCAATAAATGGCCAATAATTAGGGCTACGAGTAAAAGCGAAAAAGCCATTAGCATCTCCTTTGACTTATATTTTTTATAATGTTGCTCGCATGCTCTAAAAACCGTTCGATAAGTTGGTAATGGGCTAAATTAAGTAGCTTTGTTACGTTTTCTCTGCTGGTTTTAAGATCTTTTGCTAAAGCTGCATGGCTATTATCGGTACTGGTTAAATAGGCGTACAAAGCATTGGCTTGTTTTTGGGTTATTTTAGTTAGTAGCACATCAGCAAAGGCTAAATTAAGGTTTAAACTTTCATGAATGTTTTGAGGAGGCGTATTAAATAAAAACCGTTGATTGGCTATTTTATCAAGGCCATGACCCGAAAGAGTAAATGCTGAACCTGTAGCTGTTTTTATATCATTGCGCGGGTTATCTATTTCCCCAATAGCCATACTTTGTCTGACTTCGTACCCTGATGCCTTCAAGTATAAATAAATTAAAACCGCATGCTTAAACAAATACTCAGGGTTATTTATTTGTAATTGAAAAGAGTCGCCTCGATAAATATTCCAAAGTGTACTCTCGCCCGATACACAACGTAAACTTTGCTCTAGCTCATAAAGCATGGCATCGTATTGCTGTTTAGGAATAGTTTGCGATTTAATAATATCGCCGCTGATCACACCAATCATAACAATCCAAATTAGTTACTTTTTAAAATGTAACCAAAAATGGTTACATAGCGTTATGTAACTAATTTAGGTTACTTAAAAGCAAATAGCAAGGTACACTGAGTTTAAATTATTTGGCTATGGCTATTATTCTGACTAGGGCATTACATGACTTCATTTAACTCGCAGCAAAACATCAAACCGCGTGTAGGTATATTTGTTGACGTACAAAATATTTATTACACGTGTAGAGAAAGCTATAGCAAAAACTTTGATTACAATGCTTTTTGGCGAGTTATCCAAGAGCAATATGAAATAGATTGTGCGTTTGCTTACGCTATTTATCGTGGAGATGAAAAGCAAAATCAGTTTCAGAATATTTTGAGAGCGATTGGGTTTGAGGTAAAACTAAAGCCGTTTATTCAGCGCCGAGATGGCAGTGCAAAAGGCGACTGGGATGTAGGCATAACGATAGATATGTTAGAGCATGGAAAAAATCTCGATAAAGTAATTTTGCTCTCGGGCGATGGCGATTTTGCACTGTTACTTGCTCATTTAAAAAATCAATATAATGTGCCGTGTGATGTATACGGGGCAGATAAGTTAACCGCCGAAGTACTTAAGCAAAGTGCAGAACAGTTTCATTTGATTGATGATAGTTTATTACTTTAAAGCTTAAAAAACAGAGGCTAAGTGCCTGCAACATGAGAGTTTTTAATACAGAGCCTATATAGTTCATTTAAACCTAATATAGGCTTTTTTTATTGTTGTAATCAATTGGGTTTACTAGGTGGTTATGTTAATTTTAAGCGATAACGAGTAATTAAGGATTTACATGCTCAACTACAGTGATATGCCGCTTGATAGATGCTCCAATGTGCGTAAAGACCCAATATGGCTCAAAGGTCAATTGTCGTCGCAAAGCTTGTGGCTTTTGGTAAAAAACAACGAGACATTATTTATTAAAAATACGCCTCAAATAAAGTTTTTACCGTACGAGAAAATTGCACAGCTAAACTTAACCAATGCGCTATTTTTAGGCTTAAACACCACACAGCAGGGGGTGTTTGCCCTCGATGTATCTACTATTGACGACACAATTCTTGCACCGATATTAAGTGGCGCAGAGTTTATGGATATTCGTAAGCAGGGGCCGCTTATTGATATAAAAGAGGGCTCGATTGCTGCACTTGCCCGCGGGCTTTGTTATTGGCATGCAACTCATCGTTTTTGTGGGCGCTGTGGCAGTAAAAACCACTTAGTTGAAGCGGGACATTCTCGTTTATGTGAAAACGAGCGCTGTAAACACCCTACTTTTCCTCGTACTGACCCTGCGGTAATTATGGTTGTAACTAAAACGTTTGCCGATGGCATTGAGCGATGTCTGCTTGGCCGCCAAGCAGTGTGGCCCACAGGAATGTATTCGTCATTAGCCGGCTTTGTAGACCCAGGTGAAACTTTAGAGCAAGCTGTTGCCCGTGAGGTAAAAGAAGAGGCAGGGATTGACGTTGAAGACGTAACCTATGTGGCGTCTCAGCCATGGCCATTTCCTTCATCTATCATGCTTGGCTTTTTTGCTAAAGCAACGTCTGAGCAAATTAACGTAGATAAAGACGAACTTGACGATGCTAAGTGGTTTAGCCGTGAAGATTTGGCAAACTTTGGTAATTGGCATGATGAAGGAGATCATTTAAAACTTCCTCGTACTGATTCTATTTCTCGCTATTTAATTGAACATTGGCGTACTAATCCATAAGGAATAACCATGTCGAGTAACAGTAATAAAAATACTCAGCTTGTGTCGTCTGGGCGCAAAAAAGCGTACACCCATGGTGTAGTAAACCCCGTTGTGCAGCGCGCATCAACGGTGGTATTTGACTCGGTTGCAGAACTTAAAGAAGCGGCGAAGAAGCGTGGCGATAAAACCCTTTTTTATGGGCGTCGTGGCACAACCACACATTTTGCATTGCAAGAGGCCATTACCGAGTTAGAAGGCGGTGAAGGGTGCGCACTTTATCCGTGTGGGGCTGCTGCAATTAGCCAAGCGCTATTGTCGTTTTTAAAAAGTGGTGACCATATTTTAATGGTTGATAACGCGTATGAGCCTACTCGCGATTTTTGCGATAAAATTTTAGCAGGGCTAGGAATTACCACTACTTATTACCCGCCAACAGTTGGTGCAGGCATAAAAGATTATATTAAGCCAAACACCAAGGTGTTATTTTTAGAATCTCCTGGTTCCATAACGATGGAAATTCAAGACGTCCCTGCCATGGTAAACGTAGCCAAAGAACATAATGTAATGACCATGCTGGATAATACCTATGGAAACGGTCTTCATTACCGTCCGCTAGAACATGGCGTAGATATTAGTATTCAAGCGGCAACAAAGTACATTGTTGGCCATTCGGATGTAATGATGGGAGTTGCAGTGGCAAATAAAAAATATTGGCCAACGCTTCGCGAACATTCTTACTTACTAGGGCAGTGTACAAGTGCTGATGATGCATATTTGGCACTGCGCGGTTTACGCACGATGAGCGTGCGTTTAAATCAGCATGAAAAGGCGGCGATAGAGGTGGCAAAATGGCTTGAACAGCATGAGTTAGTTGATCATATTCGCCATCCTGCATTTGAAAGCTGCCCTGGGCATGCATTTTTTAAGCGCGATTTTGATGGTAGTAATGGGTTGTTTTCAATTGTTATGAAAACAGGGAATCAAAAAGCCATAGATGCATTTTTAGATAGCCTTCAGCATTTTAAAATGGGTTTTTCGTGGGGTGGCTTTGAAAGTTTAGTTACCGCTAACTTAACAATGAAAGGACTGCGTTCAACCACTGGCTGGGATCTAGGACCGGTTATTAGATTGCATATTGGCCTTGAAGATATCGATGACTTAATAGCTGATTTAACCCAAGCGCTTGAGGTATACAAGCTGTATTTATAACTATGCGCTAGTTACATTTAAATGGTTTGTTACAAAGCTCAGTCTTCGTGGGCTTTTTTTTGCTGGTAATTCAAGGTGTTTACACTTAGGGTAGTTATATTAGGCTTTGAACTAAAGCATGAGCAACGTCATTAAGGATAGTCAATGACAACACCATTACCAATAAACGTAGGGCGATTAACGCAAATTGCGGGATTTGAGCTTGTACGTATGTTTTTAACTAAACGTGGGCTTATAGCTCTTGCGGCATTTGCACTCGTTTGGTTAATTATTTTGCGCTACCCGATAGGGCAAGCGGTGAGCATTATTAGCTCCCCAAACTTTGAGCAAATAGCCCGCGATATTTCAGGCTCAATTGGCTTGAGTAAACTTCTTGATTGGCCTGAAGCCGAGTTTGCTATGTATTGGTTAATTGCTTTGTATAGTTTTCCTGTGTTTAGTTTATTTATTTGTAGTGACCAAACAGTGGGTGACAGAGAGCGCGGTACACTGAGGTTTTTATCATTGCGTTCAACCCGATTTGAAATTTTGTTTGGCCGGTTTATTGGGCAATTAGCGGTATTAACGTGTTTGGTCGCAATTACTCTTGTGGCCACATTAGCGGTATTAGGGTATCGCGATCCGAGTTTGTTGGTAGGGGGCGTTGGCCGCGCTGTGTCGATATTTTCAATTCTTATAGTTACATTTGCACCGTTTGTGGCGTTAATGACTTTAATTAATACTTTTGCACGTTCATCGCGGTTATCAATTGTACTCGCTATTTTATATTTTACAGCGGGTGGAATCGTAGTGGGTTTACTACAGTGGCAAATACCTGCATTAAGCGCGCTAGATTATTTATTCCCGGGTGTACAAATAGAGCAACTCGCCGGTCAAAACCTGCCACTATTGAGTGCCGTGGGAATACCACTTGTACAAACTGCTGTGTTACTGGCAGTGGCTCAACGTATTTTTGCAAGGAGCTCACTATGAATCCATTAATTACAGGGCGTAATTTAAGTAAGTCGTATGGGTCTAAACTTGCGCTTAATAATGTGAACTTTGAAATTGAGCAAGGTGCTCCTGTTGCTCTTGTTGGCCCAAATGGTGCGGGTAAAACGACATTATTTAGTTTGTTATGCGGCTATATAGCGCCCAGCAATGGTGAGCTTGAAATACTTGGCCATAAACCCGGCAGTGCCGCCTTATTTAATAAGGTCAGTGCTTTACCACAAGATGCGCAGCTCGATCCGCGTTTTAATATAGATAAACAACTTGCTTTTTACGCCAAATTACAAGGTATGAGTACCAAGCAAAGCCAAACAGAAGCATTGCGCGTGCTTGATTTAGTTGGGCTGCGTGAAATTGCTAAAAACCGTGCAGGTGATTTATCTCATGGTATGCGCAAACGTGTAACCATAGCGCAGGCTCTTATTGGTTCGCCGCAAATTGTTATGCTAGATGAGGCAACCGCAGGACTTGATCCTATTCATGCCAGAGAAGTACGTGAGTTGGTGTCAACGTTAAGCTCTGAAGCAACCTTTATTTTAAGCTCGCACGATTTAACTGAGCTTGAACGGTTATGTTCCCAAGTGCTGCATTTAGATAAAGGCGTATTGAGTGAGCACCAAACAAAAGTAAATCAAACCGACAAACACTTTTACACATTAATGCTAAACGAGATGTATGAAAACGTTGAGCAACAGTTACAGTTACTCAATGGTGTAAGCTCTGTTTATATGAGCCAACACAAAGAGTATGTTATTGAATACACACAATCTGAGCAGGCACTTGATATTGCACTATTACAGTTTTGCCACCAACATAATTGGCAATACAGGCAATTGGTTAATGGCCATACATTGGAAAATCAAATTTTTAAACAGGAGAAAGCATAATGGGTTTATTAAGCGGATTAATGGGTAACGCAAGCGAAGTTGATGATTCTGATTTAGAAAAAGTACTCGCTAATACATTAATTGAGGGTGAGCACGTCGAAAAAGCCTATAAAGTTATTCGCGATATGTTCATTTTTACTAATAAGCGCTTAATTTTAATTGATAAGCAAGGTGTAACTGGTTCTAAAATGGAAATGGTGAGTATTGCTTACTCTAAAATTACCAAGTTTAGCAAAGAGAGTGCAGGGCACTTTGATTTGGATGCTGAACTTAAAATTTGGATTGGCTCTGACCCAACGCCACTTACAAAAGAGTTTAAAGCAGGCGATAACATTAATGAAGTTTATAGAGTAATTAGCCAACACGCCCTATAATTGTACAACTACTTTAAGTAGTTGTTGACTAAATGTTGCAACTACTTTAATTTTACAGTTTCTTACACCTACTTACAATTAACTCAACAAATACAATGGTTTAATTAAGTTTTCATTCAGTTTCCCGGCGTTAGCATGTGCCCACTTTAGTAATTTAGCTAAAGCATAAAACGCAATGTACATAGGGAAGTCTTACAATGAAAAAATTAGCAGTTATTATTTCAAGCATTTTATTATCTAGCACTGCGGCTGCTGCAGACAGCTATAACTCAATCAGTAACTTAAGTTACAAAGACAGCGACAATAACGATACCGTTGCTGTAGATTCTATTTATTACCTATCACCTAAAAAAACATTAGGCCCGTACGACCAATTTGAATACATTAATAAACAAAGCAACATTTACGGCGCATACGCTGATGACGACTTTAGCGATACAACGTTAGTTGGTGGTGAGTACTTTATTAATGAATTTGTTATTGGTGCATCATACACAAACCTTGATGTTGGCAATCATAACGAAGCATATACAATTTCAGGCGGTTACTTTTTTAACCCAGATTTGCTTGCAAAAGTGACGCTAGTTGAAAATAAAGATGGCGAAGACTTCGCTTTATTCGATTTAGCGTATAACCATATGCTTAACAGTACCGATTACATTGGTGTAACTGTTACTGCGGATGATGATTTTGATTACCGCGCCGTTGCTGCTAAATACTTTATTGATTTACAGCAAGGTAACTACTTAACATTTGAAGGTAAATACGAAAGCATTGATGATGCTGAAAACCAATGGGTGGCAGAAACGAATTACTATTTCTCAAAAGCGACCTCTGTATTTGCAAGCTACGATAAACAAGATACCTACAGCTTTGGTGCTCAGCACTTCATTAACAAAAATATTGGCCTTAAAGTAGGTTACGAGAACAATGCCGATGACTCTGATAATGATGCTTACTTTGCAAACATGCGTTTTCAGTTTTAATGAATAACGCAATTTAAGTTTTCAGCTTAATTAAAATATAAGCCCGCTCATGCAGCGGGCTTTTGTATTGATAAGGTTTATACTTTTTATTTTTTAGTTGCTTTACCCATATCAAAATTAATAATTACAGGCTAGTTTATCCTTTATTCCCTAATTTACAGGCTTAGTAGGCAGCGTATTTGCAATGATTGTATTTAAACTAAGATGGGTCATACTTAGGTTATTAATTTCTAATGTTAAAGGAATGTAGGCATGTCGGTATTTATCATTTTACTGGTTGTTATAGTGGTTATTTTTGCCGTTAAAGATATTCGCTTAAACCTGATCAGTAGACCCACGTTTAAAATGTTTAAAAAAGTACTTCCACCGCTTTCGCAAACAGAGCGAGAGGCTATGGAAGCAGGCGATGTTTGGTGGGATGGAGAGCTATTTAGTGGTAACCCTGATTGGAAAAAATTACACAATTTTCCAAAGCCAGAATTGAGCGAAAAAGAAAACGCATTTATGGCTAATCAGGTTGAGACCCTAATGGCGATGCTAGATGATTACCAAATAGTGCAAAAAGACAAAGACTTGCCAAAAGAAGTATGGGATTACTTAAAAAAAGAAGGTTTTTTTGCATTAATCATTCCTGAAAAGTTTGGTGGGCGAGAGTTTTCGGCTATTGCTAATTCAACCATTGTTTCAAAAATTTCGACTAAGAGTTTAACTGCGGCGGTTACCGTAATGGTGCCAAATAGTTTAGGGCCGGGTGAGCTATTGCTGCATTACGGTACTAAAGAGCAACAAGACCGCTGGTTACCAACGCTTGCTAATGGTGAAGATGTTCCATGTTTTGCACTTACAGGCCCAGAAGCAGGCTCTGATGCCGGTAGCATTCCAGACTCTGGCGTTGTATGTAAAGGAGAGCACAATGGTGAAGAAGTAATTGGCCTACGTTTAAACTGGTCAAAACGTTACATTACCCTTGCACCCGTTGCCACAGTATTAGGCCTTGCTTTTAAAATGTATGACCCCGATGGTTTATTAGGAGACGAAAAAGAGCTTGGTATTACGTGCGCACTTATTCCAACCGATCACCCAGGAGTTAAAACAGGTGAGCGCCATTACCCACTTAATATGGCATTTATGAACGGTACAACTTATGGTAAAGACGTGTTTATTCCGCTTGACTGGATTATTGGTGGGCAAGAGTGTGCGGGGCGTGGCTGGCGCATGCTGGTGGAGTGTTTAAGTGCAGGGCGTGGTATTTCGCTGCCGGCTTTAAGTGCTGCAACCGGTCACTTAGCGGCTAAAATGACTTCAGCATATGCCGTAGTTCGCCAGCAATTTGGTGTATCTATTGGGCAATTTGAAGGTGTGCAAGAAGCGCTTGCTCGCATTGGTGGCTTAACTTACACGCTAGAGTCATGTCGTTTAATGACGGCTGGCGCAATCGATTTAAAACTTAGCCCTTCGGTTGTCACCGCTATTGCCAAATACCATATGACGGAAATGGGTCGTACAGTCATGAATGATGCGATGGATATTCATTCAGGCAAAGGCATTCAGGTGGGGCCAAACAACTATTTGGCACATGGTTATATGGGAATACCGGTGTCTATTACGGTAGAAGGCGCAAATATTTTAACTCGAAATTTAATGATATTTGGCCAAGGAGCGACCCGTTGTCATCCCTTTGTTCTAAAAGAAATGGAGGCCGCTGCACTTGAAGATGACGATGCTGCTCTGAATCAATTTGATGGTTTATTAATGAATCATATATTATTTGCGGTAAGTAATGCCAGCATGGCATTTATACATGGTTTAACACGTAGTTACTTTGCAAAAGCGCCTGTTGGCGGCGAAACCGCAGTTTACTACAAGCACCTAAGCAGAATGAGCAGAGGCTTGGCTATTTGTACCGACGTAGCCATGTTAATGTTAGGCGGTGAGCTAAAACGCAAAGAGATGATATCTGCCCGATTAGGTGATGTATTGAGCCACTTGTATTTAGCTTCTACGGTTCTAAAGCGCTATGAAGACGAAGGTCGTCAACAAGCCGACTTACCTTTTGTGAAATATTCGATAGAGACATCGTTATTTGAAATTGGCCAAGCGTTTGATGGTTTTTTCAAAAATTTCTCAAACCCGATTATTAATTTTGTGCTTAAGCGTATTGTATTTCCAATTGGTAATCATTACGAAAAACCAAGCGATGAAATTGCACAACGTATTTGCGAGCATATGACACAACCAGGTGTGTTTAGAAATCGCTTAACTCATTTGTGTTATGTAGATGAAAACGCAGGTACAGGGGTAATGGAAAATGCATTTTTAGCTATGCACGATATGCAGGCTCAATTCAAAGATTTAAAACAATGGCAGCGCAAGGGCAATATTCCTGCAACGCTCGATATTGAAGGTGCGATTAACTTTGCATTAGACAATGATTTAGTAACGCAAACCGATGCCGATGCTATGCACCATGCCAATAAGCTACGTAAACAAGCAATAGCGGTTGATAACTTTCAGCAAGGCGAGTTGTAGCTAATTATTTGAACCGTAAATAAAAAAGGCCTTACATGTGTAAGGCCTTTTTTTAATATAATGATTAACGTGCGTATGGGTCTGCAACTATTTTGTCGATATACCATTTACCTTTTTTACGTAGCATTTTTACGCTACGCATGTCATCTATTTTGTTACCATTTAAATAACCGGTGAAAATAAGATTTATTTTAGCATTGTCACCATACTGTTCGCGTACACTCATATTGGTCATATCAACTTCAATAATAACCTCATCGTACTGCATGTTAACTAAGTTACGAGTAAATTGTTTAGCTGTACCGTACGACTTCATGATTCGCGTAAGGTTGGGTGTTGCCATGGTTGTTGCTTTTTGAAGGTCTTGCTGATTGTACAAGGCATCAAAGTAGGCTGTTGCAGTGTCACCGGGTGAATCGCCAAGTTTTTTTACATCATCGCCACAGGCAACTAAAAACAAACACAGAATAAGGCTGACTAAATAGGTTATTTTTTTCATGTTAATTTTTGTTGGTTAGTTTTATTTAAGTGTGTGGTGAATTAGCTAATATGTAAAGACATGGAAGGTAAATAAAAAGATATTGCAGAGTAAATAATAAAAAAGGATGCCTAGGCATCCTTTCAAAAAATGATTAGCTATGATTATTGAACAAGCTCTTGGTCACTAAATTCCTCATCAAATAGCGGGCTTGATAAGTAACGTTCAGTGGCACTTGGTAAAATAACAACAATATTTTTGTCGGCATTTTCTGGTTTTTCAGCAATACGTTTTGCTGCCACTACAGCAGCGCCCGATGAAATACCCACTAATATACCTTCTTTTTTCATTAGCTCATGTGCCATAGCAATTGCATCTTCGTTAGATACTTGCTCTGCAGCATCTATTAGGCTCATGTCGAGGTTTCCAGGGATAAATCCTGCGCCAATACCTTGGATTTTATGTGGCCCTGGCTTAACTTCTTCACCGGCAAGTGTTTGGCTGATTACTGGCGAATTAGTTGGCTCAACTGCAATAGACTTAACATTTAGTCCTTTTTCTGTTTTAAGGTAGCGACTAACACCTGTTATAGTCCCGCCAGTACCTACGCCTGCTACAAAGTAATCCACTTTTCCGTCAAGAGCATCAAAAATTTCTGGACCTGTAGTCTCAAAGTGTATTTTTGGGTTTGCTGGATTCTCAAACTGCTGTAGCAAGATATACTTTTCAGGATCGGTGGCTTGAATCTCTTTTGCTTTTTGGATTGCACCATTCATACCTTTAGCACCGTCTGTAAGCACAAGGTTAGCACCCAACGCTTTTAGAAGTTTACGACGCTCTAAGCTCATAGTGTTAGGCATAGTAAGCGTTAGTTTATAACCACGTGCTGCGGCAACGAAGGCCAATGCAATACCTGTATTACCAGATGTAGGCTCGATAAGTTCTTTACCCTCAGTTAGCTGACCTGCTTTTTCAGCCTCCCAAATCATCGATGCACCAATGCGGCATTTTATACTAAAGCTTGGGTTACGCGCTTCCACTTTAGCGAATACATTCCCACCTGTAACACGTTTAAGTTTTACCAGTGGTGTATTACCGATACTAAGTGAGTTATCTTCAAAAATAGTAGACATAATGTTCCTTTGGGTACAATCTGATCAACGTGCTAATAGCCTTTGCTACTAACTATATGTTGACACTTTACTGAGAGTTTAAAAAAATAAAAGTAAAGTTTGGCTATAAGATATATCTATTGAGCTTATAACTAAGTGAAATAAAAATCTATATTAGCTGTGTCTTTTGTTATTAGGTGCGCACATTTAATTTAATGATAAGACGCTTTTGTTTGTTATGTCGGCTTTTTACCTATAAATAAAATAAAGAGACGCTTAAATATTTAAATAGGCGCAGACACTCATGCGGCCTAACGGCTAATAAATTGACTGATTTTTAAATATAATACTTTACCGAGGTCAAATGCACTTTTTATTGATGATTATTTATGCAAACAAACTTTAGTTCAGCGGTTTTATGACACAAGCTAACCAAAACATGATAAAAACGTTTATCTAACAATAATTGAGTAATAAAAATGAAGTTAATTTTAAAGTTAATTGCCGGCATTGTGGCTGGTATATTGGTAGGCTTTTATGTGCCTTTGACAGGTGTTGAACTCTTATTTACGGTTAAAGAGTTAATTGGTCAAATTATTTCCTTCACTATTCCTCTTATTATTCTGTTTTTTATTGCTTCTGGTATTGCAGGGCTTCCTAAAGCTTCTGGCCACTTACTTGGTAAAACGGTTGGATTTGCATATAGCTCTACCGTCATTGCCGGCACGCTTGCTTTTTTATTAGTCAGTGCTGTTATCCCATTTTTAAGTGGGGGTATTACATTCGAAGCTGAAGTGGCCACGGAAATAGGCAGTTTTATTGATATAGAAATCCCACCATTAATGGGGGTGATGACTGCGCTTGCTACGGCTTTCATATTTGGTATTGGTATGAGCCAGCTTGAATTAGACACATTAAAAAAAGTATCGGATCAGGGTCGTGATGTAATAGATGCGTTATTGTCAAAAGTGATTATTCCGGCATTACCGTTTTATATTGCCGGTGTATTTGCTGAAATGACTGTAGCAGGCACAGTGGTTGATACGCTGCAAACATTTGGCGTGGTGCTCATTGCAGCCCTTGTAATGCATTGGCTATGGTTAAGTGTTCTATATATTGCAACAGGCATTTTATTGAAGCGTAATCCACTTGAATTAGTTAAAAATATGCTACCGGCTTATTTTACTGCATTAGGTACTATGTCGAGTGCAGCAACTATTCCTGTGTCGTTGCAATCAAGTAAAGCAAATAATGTTAAAGAAGACGTAGCAAACTTTACTGTACCTTTATGTGCCACCATTCATTTGTCGGGTTCAACAATTACGATTGTTACGTGTGCCATGGCTGTTATGTTTTTATCGCCAGGTATGGAAGTGCCATCGTTAATGGGCATGTTGCCATTTATATTTATGCTCGGTGTTGTGATGATTGCAGCGCCAGGCGCACCGGGTGGTGCGGTAATGTCGGCGCTTGGGCTTTTAACAAGCATGCTTGGCTTTAATGAAGGGGCTGTGGCATTAATGATTGCACTGTACTTAGCACAAGACAGCTTTGGTACGGCATGTAATGTTACCGGTGATGGTATTATTGCATTATGGGTTGACCGTTTTAGTGAAAAGTCAGCCTCTTAAATCGCTGGGCACATTGATTTCAGTACTTTTAACTTTAGTTAACGTGCCTGAGTGAGAGCGATAATATTAGTTATTGTTTCGCTTTAACTGTGTTAATGTGACAAATTAAATTATTTAGACGTGTGTAGTTGAGTTAATGAGGGTATTGCATTGATTAATGTACTTTTAGTTGATGATCATGAACTAGTACGAACTGGGATCAGACGCATATTAGATGATGTGCGTGGGTTTAAAGTTGTAGGTGAAGCAAAAGACGGTGAAGCCGCTGTTCAGTTTTGTCGACAGCACACACCTAATATTGTACTTATGGATATGAATATGCCTGGCATGGGTGGATTAGAGGCAACTAAAAAGATTTGTCGCTATTGCCCAGATGTAAAAATTATCGTTCTTACTGTTAATTGCGAAGACCCATTTCCGTCTAAAGTAATGCAAATTGGTGCACACGGCTTTCTTACTAAAGGAGCTGGCTCTGATGAAATGGTTCGTGCCATTCGTTCAGTCCATGCAGGTCAACGCTACATTGCGCCTGAAATTGCACAACAAATAGCACTGGCACAGGTTACTGGTCGTACAGACGAAAATCCGTTTCAGAGTTTATCAGAACGCGAACTTCAAATAATGCTTATGATCACCAAAGGTGAAAAAGCACAAGATATTGCAGAGCGCTTAAACCTCAGTTCTAAAACAGTTAATAGCTATCGTTACCGCATGTTTGAAAAATTAAATGTAGGTGGCGATGTTGAACTTACACATTTAGCTATTCGTCATAAGATGATTGACATAGACGTGTCGTACTAACCCTTTTATATGTCTGAATTTGATCACGTACATTTTTTAAAAACGCTATCAAGCGAGCCCGGTGTTTACCGCATGCTTGATAGTGACAACCAAGTTATTTATGTTGGTAAAGCTAAACAATTAAAAAAACGCGTAAGCAGTTACTTTAGATCCAACATTACCGACAGCAAAACCCGTGTTTTAGTCAGTAACATTAATGATATTGAAGTCACACTTACCAATACCGAAACCGAAGCGCTACTGCTCGAAAATAACCTCATAAAAAAATATCAGCCTCGTTATAATATTCTACTGCGAGATGATAAGTCTTACCCCTATATTTTATTAACGAACCATAAGCATCCGCGGTTAGCGTTCCATAGAGGTAGCCGCAAAATAAAAGGCGAGTATTTTGGTCCATTTCCGAGTGCAGGCGCGGTCTCGGAAAGTTTGCGTTTAATGCAAAAAATATTTCCCGTTCGTCAATGCGAAGATGCTTATTATCGTGCCCGAAGTCGCCCTTGTTTGCAGTATCAGCTCAAGCGTTGCTCTGCGCCATGCGTTAACAAAGTTACCGAGCAAGACTACAGTGAACAAGTTGACTATGTTCGCAAATTTTTGACGGGTAAATCGGATGAAGTCATTGCCGAACTAATAAAAAAAATGGAAGCGGCCAGTGCGGAGCTCAACTTTGAGCTTGCCGCAAAAGTACGTGATCAAATAATGCTACTGCGTAAAATGCAGGAGCAACAATCTATTTCGGGTAACTTTGCAGAAATGGATGTGGTGGGCTTTGCGCATTTAAATGGATTAAACGGCATACATTTATTAATGATTCGCGATCATAAAGTACTAGGCAGTAAAACGTACTTTCCAAAAGTACCAAAAGATTCAAGCGAGCAAGAAATTTTAACTTCATTCTTAGGTCAATATTATTTAGCACCAGGTGCAACAGGACGCATTGCTAAAGAAATTATACTCCCGTTTGAAATAGAAGAGAGCAGTGCGTTAAGCGAAGCACTGACGCAAATAAGCGATCGTAAAGTGGCGCTTAAAGTGGTTACACGTGGAGAGCGTGCGCAATACCTTCAACTAGCAAATAAAAATGCGTTAAACAGTATTGCTGTCAAACAAAGTACACAAGACTCTATTAATAAACGCTATGCCCAATTAAAAGCAACATTACGCCTAGATGATATAGCGCGAATGGAATGTTTTGATATAAGCCATACTATGGGAGAAAACACGGTAGCAAGTTGCGTTGTTTTCGATTCGCAAGGCCCAAATACAAAAGAATACAGGCGCTATAATGTAACCGGTATAACCGGTGGTGATGATTATGCAGCCATGGAGTTTGCTTTAAATAAGCGTTACAACAAATTAGTGGATGAAGACAAAATCCCCGATGTAATATTTATAGATGGCGGTAAAGGCCAGTTAGGGCGTGCAGAGCAATATTTTTCTAATTGGTCTCATTCTAAAATGCCTCTGCTAGTCGGGGTTGCAAAAGGAACGAGCCGTAAACCTGGCCTAGAAACATTACTCATAGATGGGGGGCGTAAAACAATTCCGATGGATTCTGATGCGCCTGCACTTCACCTAATACAACATATACGAGATGAATCTCACCGTTTTGCAATAGCTGGGCATCGTAATAAGCGTCAAAAACAGCGAACACAATCATTGTTGGAAGAAATTAACGGAGTAGGTTCTAAACGTCGCCAAACATTATTAAAATATTTAGGGGGCATGCAGGGGGTAAAAGCTGCTAATATAGAACAATTAAAGAAAGTTCCCGGGATCAGCCCTGATATGGCTGAGAAGATATTTAACCATTTACATGACAAGGGCTAGCCCTTCATGCGAATATAAAAGAAAAGACATATCCAAGTAGTTATGTGGAATATTCCAAACACACTCACAACATTTAGACTTTTTCTTATCCCCATTTTTTTGGTGATATTTTATTTGCCTTATAGCTGGGCTTTTTTTGCTGCCGCTTTTATTTTTTGGCTTGCATCAATTACCGATATACTTGATGGCTACCTTGCAAGAAAATTAGAACAATCAACGCCATTTGGAGCCTTTTTAGATCCTGTTGCAGACAAGGTAATGGTGTGTGCTGCACTCGTTGCTCTCTCTGACCAATATCAGTCAATGTATATGACTATTCCTGCGCTTATTATTATTAGTCGAGAAATAGTTATATCAGCATTAAGGGAATGGATGGCTGAGCAGGGCAAGCGTGGCAATGTGGCTGTATCTAATATGGGGAAAATTAAAACTGCCGCACAAATGTTAGCCATCATTGGTTTGATTTGGCAATATGACACCTGGATGAATTATTTAAGTTTTGGGCTACTCTATATAGCAACCTTTTTGACCCTGAGTTCTATGCTGCAATATTTGAACGCTGCATGGAGTGAATTGACCAAAAATTAACTGTAAATGTATAATAACGCACCGTTTTAGATAAAAAACAAGCAAACAGTTCAAAACTAGCATTTTTTGTATTGACGCGTTTAATAATCTCTGTAGAATGCGTCCGTGTTGAGAGGGCATAGCCCCCAAGATAACGAAATGCGGCACTAGCTCAGTTGGTAGAGCGCGACCTTGCCAAGGTCGAGGTCACGAGTTCGAGCCTCGTGTGCCGCTCCAAGTTATCTAAGGTTATAACCCCAGTACTGGGGCGGAATGGCAGAGTGGCCATGCACCGGATTGCAAATCCGTTTACCCCGGTTCGACTCCGGGTTCCGCCTCCAATCAACACTCCACACGCTTTAAATAGCAAACTCGATGCCCGAGTGGTGGAATTGGTAGACACAAGGGATTTAAAATCCCTCGCTCTTAGAGTGTGCCGGTTCAAGTCCGGCCTCGGGCACCACTTTGTGGTTTAGTTATATGCACCAACATATAACTTTTAAAATGTAATAGTAGAATTAATATGATGCGGCACTAGCTCAGTTGGTAGAGCGCGACCTTGCCAAGGTCGAGGTCACGAGTTCGAGCCTCGTGTGCCGCTCCATATTAGTTTTATCCACTTGCTTTAAATAGCAAACTCGATGCCCGAGTGGTGGAATTGGTAGACACAAGGGATTTAAAATCCCTCGACTAACAAGTCGTGCCGGTTCAAGTCCGGCCTCGGGCACCACTTTAAATTATCATACCAAGATAATTTAAAATTGATAAATTAGTATTTTTGGCGTTAGTTCGGTTGCCAGAACGTTTTACCGCGACATAGTCGCGCACTAACGGACAAATTACTGATAATGTTTTATGCGGCACTAGCTCAGTTGGTAGAGCGCGACCTTGCCAAGGTCGAGGTCACGAGTTCGAGCCTCGTGTGCCGCTCCAAATTATATGGAAGCGTTAAGGCGGAATGGCAGAGTGGCCATGCACCGGATTGCAAATCCGTTTACCCCGGTTCGACTCCGGGTTCCGCCTCCACATAATTTACTCCACACGCTTTAATTAGCAAACTCGATGCCCGAGTGGTGGAATTGGTAGACACAAGGGATTTAAAATCCCTCGACTAACAAGTCGTGCCGGTTCAAGTCCGGCCTCGGGCACCACCTCTATATAAATCCCAAATCCGAAATCACAAAAACTCACACCACAAATTTTTTAATATATATTCAAATCTCATTTATCTAATCTATTTTTAATATCTCCTTAACTTTACTATTTAAAGATTTTGTTACTTAGCCTTTGCAAGGCCCAATTTTTATCGTCATTACTCTATTTCACTCAGCTCAGTTAATACCAATCCGAAATAGTACTTAATTATGTGAATCTGTATGAGTAACGCACTTGTTCATAACAAAATAAACAAATCAGAACATTAGTAATTTAATTACTCCTTTATCTATCTTTTAGTCAATCAGATATTTTCAACACGATGAGAGTAAGGTTTGCTCTTTTAAAATAAAAAAGTAGTAACTAGAGCTAGATTGTGGAAAATGTGACGTGGCTATAATAAGTTTTAAATGAGTTGTATAAGCAACTCTTAAGAGCCACTTATACCGGATGAATTGTTAGTGCAGTTTGCTTTGAACCTTATAAGTAGGGTATTCGCTTAGCAAGCCTTGTATAAGCGCAACACACATTAAAATAAGTATGATTGAAAATGGGAGTGCAGTAGTTACTACACCCGATTGAAGTGCTTGTAAGGCTTGCGAGCCGCCAACCCAAAGTAACACTGCTGCTATCATACCTTCGACAGTAGCCCAAAATATACGCTGTGGCACTGGTGCATCAATTTTACCGCCAGCAGTTATGCCGTCTATCACCAGTGATCCTGAATCAGATGAAGTGATAAAAAAGACTAAAACTAAAGCAATAGAAATAATAGAAATAAAGCTAGAAAACGGTAGCTGTTCATATACCTGAAATAAAGTAACTGAAATATCAGTCAAACCATTTTGTCCAAGTGGCCCGACTTTATCTATAACTTGTGTTATTGCCATATTGCCAAATACACCCATCCACACAAGGCTAAGCAGAGTTGGTAGGCCTATAACAACAAGTAAGAACTCTCGTACAGTGCGCCCTTTTGAAACACGCGCTATAAACATACCAACAAACGGTGACCAAGATATCCACCACGCCCAATAAAATACAGTCCAAGAATGCATCCAATCTTCATCGGGCCTATTAAAAGGATTACTCAATGGTACAAAATGTTCTACGTATGCTCCCAGGGTAAACCAAACAGCAGGGATTGAATCAGAGAATGTAAGTACGATAACAACTAACAGTAAAAAAAACGCACAAATTAAATTAACGTTGCTTAGTACTTTTACACCGTCCTCAATACCTCTAATAACAGAGAAAATAGCAATACACGTTACTAAGCCAATAACAGATATTTGAAAAGCAGTGCCATAATCGGTGCCTAAAAGATAATTTATACCACTGGTCGCTTGTTGCGCGCCAAGCCCCAATGATGTTGCTAAACCAAATAAAGTCGACAGTACCGCGAGTATATCTATGATATGCCCCATCCACCCCCATGCGCGATCACCAAATAAGGGATAGAAAACAGAGCGTATAGACAAAGGCAGGCCTTTATTAAATGCAAAAAAAGCCAAGCTTAAGCCAACTACTGCGTAAATTGCCCATCCGTGCAAACCCCAGTGGTACATAGTCGCACCTAAAGCTAATGAATGTGCTTGTGCTGAATTGGGTTCAACCCCCATAGGCATATGATACCAACCTGTATAATAAGCTGTTGGCTCTGCAACACCCCAAAATAGTAATCCAATGCCCATTCCTGCAGCAAATAACATGGCAAGCCACGATATGTAACCATGCTCTGGACGAGCTTTTACACCGCCTAAACGAATTTTACCTAAGGGAGAGAATGCCAAGATAATACAAAAGATTACAAAGGCATTAGCAAGTAACATAAAGTAACTATCGAATTGATTTATAATAACGTCTTTAGTGGAGGTTAGTGCATCGCGGGTAACAGTAGGGTCAAAAACCAAGCTAAGCAATACAAATAAAACAACTAAAAAAGCGCTTATTCCAAATACAGGGTTATGTATATCAAACCCCCATTTTTGTACATTATCTTGTCCAACTCGATAATCAGTAGTATCGATACTGTATTTTTTTGTCATGTCATCCATCGGCTTTCCTTTTTTAGATATCTCTTTTTGTTCCTATACGTAGTAAATATAAAGTAGTCGTAAAAATTAATCTAAGTTTTAATGTTGGCTAAATAAACTTTAGAACTAAAAAAGCGAGCCGGAACTCGCTATTTTATTTTTTATTTCCAAGCTAGAGGGTCTACCTCTTTATCTAGTTTTGGATGTTTACTTTTATCAAACGAGGGGATAAGGCCTTTTTTACGTTGTTCGTTATAGTCTTTTGAAAGCCATACAACGACACCAGAAAGCATAAATAACGCGATTACATTAACTATAGCCATTAAACCCATAGATATATCGGCCAAAGTCCAAATTAATCCGAGCTCACCTACAGCCCCAAACATAACCATTCCTAAAACGATCAGACGGAATAAAAACATTCCTTTTTGGGAGTTATGTTCTAAAAACATAAGATTAGTTTCTGCATACGAGTAATTAGCAACAATAGAGGTAAAGGCAAAGAATAAAATTGCAATAGCGATAAAATAAGTGCCCCAACTACCAACATGTTCTGATAATGCTGCTTGAGTCAATTCTATACCCAATACTCCTGATTCAGGAATTAATTGCTGAGATAGAAGGATAAGTGATGCAGTGGCAGTACAAATTACAATTGTGTCAATAAAAACCCCAAGCATTTGCACATAACCCTGTGAAGCAGGGTGAGGAGGGTAAGGTGTTGCTGTTGCTGCAGCATTAGCGGCGCTACCCATACCCGCTTCGTTAGAGAACAAACCACGTTTAATTCCTTGGATCATCGCTTGTATTACACCATAACCTATAGCGCCAGCACCGGCTTGCTCTATTCCAAAAGCACTGTTAATTACTAACATGAATACATCAGGAAGTGCAGCAAAGTTAATAGCACAAACATAAAGCGCAACACATAAATAGGCCAAAGCCATAAAAGGCACAACCATTTCAGCAAATCGAGATATTGTTTTAAGGCCCCCAAATATGATGATCCCAGAACCAATAACTAAACAAATACCTACAATATATTTTGGGATATCAAATGCTACTTCAAAAGCGGCAGCAATAGAGTTTGACTGCACAGCATTAAATACCAGACCAAAAGCTAAAATTAAACACAGTGAGAATAAAACCCCCATCCAACGCTTACCTAGGCCGGTTTGCATATAGTAAGCTGGACCACCTCTAAAATTGCCTTCAGCATCTTTTGTTTTATAAGCTTGTGCAAGTGTACTTTCGGCAAAGCTTGTCGCCATACCAATTAATGCAATTAACCACATCCAAAAAATAGCTCCCGGGCCACCCAGATACAATGCAACAGCGACACCTGCCATATTTCCAGTACCAACTCGAGCTGCTAATGAAGTACAAAAAGCTTGAAAAGAAGAGATTTCGTTATTCCCACATTTTCGAGATCCAAACATAACCTTGAACATATGTGGAAATTGTACAAATTGAATAAAACCTAATTTAAAGGTGAAAAATAAACCCGCTGCTATTAATAAGTATACGAGAACGTGCCCCCACAAGAGACCACTTATACTATTTATTATATCTGCCATAAATACTACCTAAAGACATGCGTTAAAAAAGTGACCGCAACTTACCATAGGAATGGCCAAGTGTTTAGAATAAACGACCATAAAAACAGAGTTATCAACAGGTGTTTGTGGGTAACTTGTGTTTAGGGTGTGTACTTGCTTGGGGTGCAATTTAAATCACTTTTTTAGTTAAAAAAGGCTTGCGTTAAATTCGCGGCTCCCTATAATGCGA
>NZ_JAWJBQ010000028.1:0-42919 GCF_046535955.1 Pseudoalteromonas sp. SIMBA_162
GAACCAGGGACACGAGGATTTTCAATCCTCTGCTCTACCAACTGAGCTATCGAGGCACTTAAACAGTGCTAATTAAAAACCTTAACCGATTTTTAATGTAACTCCCAACAACATCTACTAAGTCAGCTGTCTGGGCGTGCGGCGTATTAAACGAGTTTTGCCCTTACAAGTCAACTTTTTTTTTATCCTTTACGACTGTTTGAACGGTTTTCAAGCAACTCAGTACATTTTTTATTGATAACGTACATTTTTACCACAAACCAGTCTATATATATGAAATATTATAACTAAATCAGACTAAAACCGTAGTGAATTATTTTTGGTAAATGGTACGATTAGTTCAGATACCTATGCTAATAGCTAAAGTAGCAAAAACACATCAATGGGAACATTCAATGCAGAGTAAATTCTCTTCGCCGGTAAAAGGGTTATTACCACTTTTTTTTATATTTAATATTGCAATTACCGCACTTGCTGTATTCGGTTATTCGTTCTACATCAAAAACGATACACAAACAGTTAAACCTGAGCCATCGGTAAATATTAATACACTCGCATCTACATTAAATCAGCCTATGATCGACGCGCTAACAATGTATGGCCAAGACAAGGTTAAGCAATTACTCGACTTAACATCCTCTTTAGATAATGAATTTGAATATACTCTTTATCGTTTCAGCGCGACTTCTGATACACAACTCGTTTATAGCAATAGCGAGACCGCACCTGAGTCCATCAAAATTACACAATATAATGAGAACACAGGTGTGTTGCATCATATTCTCTTACTTAACGATCAGCCGATTGGTGAGCTAATTATAAAACAAGAGTTAGCTCCACCACCATTAAGCATGCAAGACTCTCAGGTAATTGCATATGGCGTTGCAATCGCAACTGTTATTTCTTTATTTATCTTCGCGTTACTTTTTAACGTATACATTAATGGCCGTTTACGTAAAAGCACTGACTCACTCTCGCAAGAACTTCAGGCTATTACAGAGCAAGGTAACTACAATAGTAATGTTAATGAACAGCTAGATATTGGTTTAGGCTCTGTAGCACAAAGTATAAATGTACTACTTAAGCAAGTGCAAACAGCCCTTAGCGATAACGAGTCGGTACAAAAAGAACTGAAAAAACTACAAAATGGTTTAGAGTCAGAGGTGCAAAACCGCACTATTGCACTCGAGCGAGAAACCTTAAAAGCTCAAAGAGCTAGCGAAACTAAAACTACCTTTTTGGCTACTATGAGCCACGAAATCAGAACGCCTATGAATGGTGTTATTGGCACTATCGACTTGCTTCGTCAAACAGACCTTGATGGTGCTCAGCATCGCTTAAGTACTATTATTCGCGAATCAGCATTCTCACTACTGAGTATTTTGGATGATATTTTAGATTTTTCTAAAATTGAAGCCGGTAAGCTTAACATAGACCCAATCCCCTTTTCAGTGAGCGACACCCTAGAAGAAGTAACTCGCGTTTTGTCGTCGGTAGCTAAAAAACGAGAACTCGATTTAGAATTATCAATTGCGCCTGATATTCCAGTTAATCTAGTCGGTGACAGCGTACGTGTGCGCCAAGTACTTTATAATTTATGCAGCAATGCAATTAAATTCACAAGCACTGATGAAAAAACCCAAGGCCATGTGAGAATTTCGGTTGAGGTTGCGCATAACACCGCCGACCACTTTACCTTGCGCTTTTGCGTAACCGATAACGGCAAAGGGATGACACAAGCTCAGCTAAGAGACATATTTAGCCCATTTGTTCAGGCTGAGAGTTCAATAACCAGAGAGTTTGGTGGCACAGGGTTAGGGCTTTCTATTTGTAAGAGCCTAACAGAGTTAATGTTAGGTACTATCCATGTAAATAGCCATGCAGGTATTGGCAGTGAATTTACCGTTGAGCTGCCTTTTAGCACCTCTGGTAAAATAAAATATGCTCATAAAAATGCCTTAGACGGCAAACCAATTATTGTTGTAAGTAACAACCTTCAACGCGAAAAAATAATGTACCGTTATTTATCGTTTATGGGTGCAAAAGTTATTTACGCGCACACAGAAAAAGAAATTGAACAACACCAAAACACAGAGGGTGCTATTTGGGTTGCAGATGGTATTGATAATATAGACAACATCAACGCATTACTAAGGCGCTTATTGTACTCACTTGAGGATTACAATCAGCAAGTAGTCGTATTAAGCAAACTAGATGAAGCTGCCATTAATCATAAAAACATATTTTACATAAATGCGTCTCCGCTTTGTAAGTCCAACTTTATGCTTTCTATTTTGGTTGCCGCAGGCTTGCACCAACCAAAACAAATTAAAAAAGCAAAGTCGCTAAATAACTATTTAAATGTTGAGCAAGCTCGAGAATCAAATAAATTAATTTTGCTTGTTGAAGACAACCTTCTAAACCAGCAAGTTTTAACCGACCAATTGCATATATTGGGGTATGGCGTAGAGGTTGCCAACAATGGCGAAGAAGGCCTAGATATGTGGAGAAAGAACAATTTCTCACTTATTTTAACCGATCTACACATGCCAAAAATGTCGGGATACGACATGGTTGAAAAAATTCGTAACGAAGCTGAATTACTAGAAGCTATAGACGCACAACCTTACATAGTTGCAGTTACCGCTAACGCTCTCAAAGGTGAAAAAGAACGCTGTTTAGCAGTAGGTATTAATGACTTTATTACAAAGCCTATAGAACTCAATGCGCTTGAAGATACTTTAAAACGCTGGAGCAACAAGCAAGCTCCTAAGCAAGCGCTAGCTCCTCAACAAAACACTGCATTGCCAATAGATATGGATGCAGTCGCCAAATACGTAAATGGCGATAAAGCAAAACAACTTCGCTTTTTCAAAATGTATTTAGAGCAAAGTCAAAGTTTAATTAAATCAATAAATTCAGGCGTAATGGTTAACGACCTAGCAGAAATAATTGAGGGTTGTCATCAACTCAGATCTATTTCTAAAACCATTGGGGCAGAAACAGTTGGTAAGCTTGCCGGCGCATTTGAAGATAAATGCAAAGCGGGCGAACTAACAACTGATGAATTAATTGATTTACGCGACCAGTTAGAAATTGAATATTCTAAAGCGGCTCAGTTTTTAAAAGAGCAAGTTAGAAAGGCTGAGGAAGAAAACGAAGAGTTTTAGCACTTAATAGCTAAATAATTAGCAATAAAAAAGGGGCTTTTAGCCCCTTTTTTAATAAATTATTTATTTTTCTGGCGGTCTATAGCCTTCAATTTCTACGTCTTTACCTTCAAACAGAAAGCCAACCATTTGCTCTTCTAAAAATGTACGATGCTCTGGATCCATCATATTTAAATGCTTTTCGTTAATTAGCATAGTTTGTTTATGTTGCCATTGAGCAAAAGCTTCTTTAGAGATGTTATTAAAGATCTTTTCACCAAGCTCACCCGGGTAAAGTTGAAAACCAAGGCCTTCGGCTTCTTTTTGTAACTTTTGACAAAATACAGTACGTGCCATAATTAATTTCTCTTAAGCGTTAAATGCAAACAGTTTAACCTATTGGTGCAATTTGTTTAACCAACTTTTTAGTTGGTGCAGCCAAACCCACTTCTACTGATTGATCTAGCGGGTACCAAACTAGCTGCCGTTCGTTAATCACATCCGGGATTTGTTTAAGATTTAATATATGTGGGTTAATAGTCAGCTCAAAGTGAGAAAATACATGGGTAAATGGTACCAATGGTTCAAGTTCTGATTTAAAGCCATGTTGAACTAAAAAGTCATCTAGCTGTTTACGCTCAGCAAACTCAAAAAAACCAAACAATCCCCCCCAAATACCAGAGCTAGGGCGTTTTTCCATAAGGACCTTATCGTCACATTTTATAATTAGCTGATGACAGCTTTTTTTAGGCACTGCTTTTTTTGGCTTCGAATGAGGAAATTCTTTAACCTTACTAGCATTAAACGCACCGCAGCGGCTGTTTAACGGGCACGGCTCACAATCAAAGCGGCTACGTGAACATAAGCTTGCACCTAAATCCATCATAGCTTGGTTGAATTCAGTCACATTATTTTTAGGTGTTAATTGCGACGATAAATGCCAAAGCTGGTTTTCTACTTTTTTTACCCCATACCAGCCCTCCACCATAAAATAGCGTGCCAATACTCGCTTTACATTACCATCTAAAATGGGGTGATGCTGACCAAGCGACAATGACAATACAGCCCCTGCTGTAGAGCGCCCTATACCGGGCAAATCCATAACTTCCTCAAGCGTTTGAGGAAACAGCCCGTTGTATTTATCGCGAACTATCTTTGCTGTTTTATGAAGGTTTCGCGCGCGGGCGTAATAACCTAAACCAGTCCAGTGGTGAAGAACCTGATCTTCTTCGGCATTAGCCAAAGCGATAATATCAGGAAAGCTTTTCATAAATTTTTCAAAGTATGGGATCACAGTAACAACTTGAGTTTGCTGGAGCATAACCTCAGAAACCCACACTTTATAAGGTGTTTTACCCAATTGCCACGGCAGTGTTTTTCTGCCATGAAGGTGATACCAATCAACTACTTGCTTTGAAAACCAGTGAGACTGCTCTTTATTTAAGTCCAACATATTATACTTTTACTCATGCTCAATGGCGGGTCAGTCTATTGCAGTGAGTAAAAAGATCAAGCTATAGAGGCTGTAAAACCAGCTAATACTTGTGATTGAGGCCATCGTCAGGGATAATATGCAACCATTTTTAAACACATTGTTTTGTCAGGCCAATTAGATATGAGTGAATCAAGCAATACCAACCTAGAGCAAGCTAAGCAAGAAGGTAAATACATCCGTACCATTCGCAGTTTTGTAAAACGCGAAGGTCGATTAACCAAAGGCCAAGCCGCTGCAATCGAAAAATGCTGGCCAACAATGGGCTTAGAGCATAAAAACGGCATGCTTGATTTAAGCCAAGTATTCGGCAACAACAATGATGTAGTCCTAGAAATAGGCTTTGGTATGGGCAAGTCGCTTGTTGAAATGGCTAAAAATGCTCCACACCTAAACTTTATTGGTATTGAAGTACACCGCCCTGGCGTTGGTGCATGTTTAATGGATGCCGACGAAGCGGGCGTAACTAATTTACGCGTGTTTGAACACGATGCTGTAGAAGTGCTTGCTGATTGCTTAAGCGATGAAAGCCTAACTACATTGCAATTATTCTTCCCAGATCCATGGCACAAAAAGCGCCACCATAAACGCCGTATTGTGCAAACTGAATTTGCTGAAAAGCTTCGCTCAAAATTAAAAATAGGCGGTGTTTTTCATATGGCTACTGATTGGGAGAACTACGCAGAACATATGCTAGAAGTAATGCAAGCGGCTCCGGGTTATAAAAACCAATCAGAAACAAACGACTACGTACCTCGCCCTGATTTACGTCCTCTTACCAAGTTTGAGCAACGCGGCCACCGATTAGGTCACGGCGTTTGGGACTTAATGTTTGAGCGCACCAAGTAATTACACATTTATATTAATTTAACACATAGTAAGGCAAAGCCATTTATGAGCGTATTAACCAACCCAAGTTTACTGTTACTTCGAAATAGCGAGGCATTAACGGGTAAATCTATATTGGTGGTCAACTTTGTTCAAGATGGCTTTTTAGCTGAGCTTAAAACGCTGAATCCAAATAGCAAAATTACAGCGTTTAGCTATAACCATGCTAATGGTGAATTTGCTAAAAACACTCATGGCGTTGATGTGAGCGTTAACCACACCATTACCGGTAGCGACTATGACTTAGTTATTCTTTATTACCCTAAGTCAAAACCAGAATTGCTAATGGCGCTTGATAATATACGCGCGGTAATAACAAGCGATGCCGAGTTATTAGTGGTTGGCGAAAATAAGAGTGGTGTTAAATCGATTGAAAAACAATTAGCAGGCAAAGCTCAATATAGTAATAAGATTGATTCGGCTAAACACTGCGTACTTTACTCATTTTCTCAAATTGAGCTTAATGCGCAATTTGATATTAGCCATTACCATAAAACATTTACCGTTAGTATTGCCGATACATCATTTTCAGCTATCAGCGTACCTGGCGTGTTTAACCATGGCTGTTTAGACGCTGGTACCAAAATGCTACTCGAAAATGCCCCTTCAACCAAACAAGGTAAAGTACTCGACTTTGGTTGCGGTGCTGGCTTAATTGCGACCTTTCTGGGTTTAAAAAATACAGCTCTTGAATTTGTATGTAGTGACGTAAGCGCACTTGCAACCTACGCAACAACTCAAACTTTAAAGTTAAACGGGGTAACTGGTGAGGCAATTCTCAGTGATGGCCTTAAAAATATTAGTGGTAAGTTTGATTTAATAGTGAGCAACCCGCCGTTTCACACAGGAATTGCAACAGACTACAGCGTTGCTGAAACGTTTTTAGCTAACGCAAAACAACATTTAACTAAAAACGGAAAACTAACCATTGTGGCAAACAGCTTTTTAAAATATCCGCCAATTTTAGAAACACAATTTGAAACTTATCAAACTGTTTTCAAAAACAATAAATTTGCCGTTTATAGTAGTTAAATTTTTTATATTTTAAGTTGAGCATTCTGCGTGCTCAACTTAGCAATAAAATATTACCTATTATTTTTATTTTTTTGCACCACAGTGTTTCTTCTTTGCTAGACTAATAAAATAATAAAACTCAATGACTCAGGCGACACTCAAATAATGCCTAGAAAAGTTCATCAAAGCAGTATTCGTAAAGCACTCATAAATCTAATAATGCTTATAACTGCTATTTGCTTGTCATTATCGATTTCTATATCAACTTATTTAAGTGTTAAAGAACAAAAACAATTAATAGTGAGTAAGCTCGTTATTTTGGCGGAAATAGTTGCTTTTGACGCTGGAAAATCAGTTTTTGAAGATGACAGAGAAACAGAAGAGAAACGCCTTAAATACTTTGAAAAAACTCCTTTAGTTAAAAACATACATGTATATTCTATTGAGCAAGCATCTCAAAAACCTGTTTTTTTTATAAGTTTTAATGCAAAAAAAACGCCACCAGTCCCCCTCAGAATCGATAGCATTGAAGAACTAAAAACACCACGTATAACCCACGAAGATATCGAACTAATAAAGCCAATTTTTCATAATGAAAAGCTTGTTGGTCATGTATACATGCGCGGGAGTCTTGAGAGCTTAGACGATTATATAAAACAAAAAATAGTTGTAGATATCTTACTGACTTTACTGATACTTGTTGTTGTGTATTTTATCGCAATAAATGTTCAAAAAAGAATAGCTCGACCGATAGAGCGGCTTAGCATGCTATTACAAGACGTATCAAAGAATCATAACTACGATGTACGCGCACCAGTAACCGACGTAAAAGAAATATCAGCGCTTTCTAACAGTTTAAACATCATGCTTACACGCACCCAAAAACAATTGACTCGCCATGAAAAAGACAAAGAAGAAATTAAACAGCTTAACCAAGGGCTAGAAGAAAAAGTAAACCAACGAACCATAGCCCTTCGAGAGGCAAATCAAGAGTTATTATCAACCCTTGAGCGTATGCATCAGTATCAAACGCAGATTGTTGAAAATGAAAAAATGGCATCGCTTGGTCAAATGGTTGCCGGTGTTGCACATGAAGTTAACACCCCAATAGGCCTTGGTATTACAAGCTCTACTTTGCTGCGTGATAAGTTAGCCGATTTACAAATTAGCTTTGATGATAAAAAACTGACTTCAAATCAATTAAAACGCTTTATTGACGACGGTATTGAAAACCTAGATTTGATTTACCGTAACTTAAACCGTGCAGCCGACTTAATTTCAACCTTTAAAAAGGTAGCGGTTATTCAAGATGATGACGTAACTACCTACATTAATATTCATAAGTTAATAACAGATGTTTTGACATCAATAAGCTCAGAGCTTGAAGAGAAAAAACCGGTTATAAACATAAATTGTGCAACCGATTTAACCGTAGAAAGCAAGTCAGAACCATTACAACAAGTACTTATACAACTAATAACAAACTCACTACTACACGGGTTCGTTGGTAATGAAAATAATGAAATACAATTTGATGTAGAGTTAACAGGAAAAAAACTCACTATTATTTACAGCGATAACGGCCAAGGCGTAGATAAAAAAATTAAACACAGAATATTCGACCCATTTGTAACCTCAAAAAGAGGACAAGGGGCAAGTGGCTTAGGCATGCACTTAGTTTACAATTTAGTAACCCAAGCTTTAGGCGGCCATATATTAATTGATTTAGAAAAAAAACGCGGTGCGCGATTCATCATAACCATCCCTTAAAAGTGAAGTAACCAAACACATATATTTATTTGTATTCCTTGAATTACTACTTATTGACCCTATTTATGCTTCATGTGGTAAACAAGTGTAATAGTTATCGTTTATATAGCGCAATTTTTTGAACTTTATTACTTTTGCGATATCACATACATTGATGAAAGATTAGATAGTGATATAATTTAACTTTGAATTAGTCTGATTATTTAACAGCTTTGCGTAGTCAGCCGGTCCATAAATTATCAAAGTAAATGAACTTCATACGTGTATTGATCGATTTAACAGTAGTTTTTGCACGGGCTTTTTGAGCAAACTTTGAACTCTTACTGTTTTATTTTTATCCAACTTGTTTTTTCTTGTTAACAATTGGATATAATCCTATAATCTCTAGTAGTCGGATTTATACTAAATACCGATTTTTTGTAAATAAAATATTCCAAAAAGGTTAATTAATAATGCAAACGCCAGTCATTCTAATCGTAGAGGATGAAGACGTAACTCGACTAAACCTCGTTAGTTTATTTGAAGCTGAAGGTTACAAAGTTATTGAAGCCATTGATGGCGATGACATGCATGACAAGCTTACAAATAACGACGACGTTAATCTCGTAGTTATGGATATCAATCTTCCAGGCAAAAACGGCCTTATATTAGCCCGTGAATTACGCCAAAAACGCAAAGTAGGCCTTATCTTCTTAACAGGTCGTGATAACGATGTTGATCGTATTTTAGGGCTTGAAATTGGCGCTGATGATTACATTACTAAACCATTTAACCCTCGTGAATTGACTATTAGAGCGCGTAACCTTATTACGCGTACAGGCCTAAGCGATGATGAATCAGCACTTGAAACTAATGGTGTTATTACATTTAACGGTTGGGAATTAGATGAAAATAGCCGCTGTTTAACATCTCCTAATGGCGATGCTAAGCGCTTGCCTAAAGGTGAGTACAGAGCACTGAGATTAATGCTTGATTCTCCAGGTCGTATTTTTAGCCGTGAACAACTAATTAAACATATGACAGGCCGTGAGCTACGTGCAAACGACCGTACTGTTGATGTAACTATTCGCCGTATTCGTAAGCATTTTGAAAGCGATAATTCTACATCAGAGCTTATCAGCACCATTCATGGTGAAGGCTACCGCTTTATTGGTAAAATCGACAGCTAATTAGCGTTTATTCTAATTGCTGTAGAAATAAATGAAGGGCACGTTGTCCTTCATTTATTTTATCTGCCAACACCAGCAGCCACTCCTTAAGCACTTCATCACTCTCATCTATCGCACCATATTCCATTACTTTCGCATGCAGTTGAACATCGTTCAAACCAACAGAACCTGCGGCACCTTTGAGCTTGTGCGCAACCGATTTATACTCTTCCCTGTCGCCTGTATTTAATGATGTAAGCAATTCTTGTTGATATTGCGGATTTAGCTTTTCAAACAACTGACTGCTGCGCCTAAACACAACTAACCCCATAGAATTAACAAAGTCTTCTATTGTTTCAATATCTAGCAAATGCGCATCAATATTTTTAAGTGCTTCGTCGGTTACTGTTAGCTGTGGCTCGCTGCATTGAGCTTGCTTAATATCAAATAAGTCAGCAAGCATTTTATCAAGCTTTACTGTATTAATAGGTTTAGCTAAAGCGCCTTGAATAGAAATACCTTCAAGTTCTTCTTCTGCACTTCTCACATTAGCGGTTAGTGCAACAATAGGCAGGTTATCAAAGTGGCTATCAGCACGGATTTGCCTTGCAACTTCATCGCCATTTATATCGGGTAGCTGCATATCAAGTAATACTAAATCTAGGTCGTCTTCGGTATCAACAAACGAAAGTGCATCTTCGCCCGTTTCAGCCCATAGCACTTCATGTCCGCGTTGCTCCAATAAATTAGTGGCTATTTCGGCGTTAAGTGGTACGTCTTCAACGAGTAAAATGTAAAGCTCTCGGCCAACATAGCTTTGCTCTGTAGGCGCAATACATAAGCTCAGCGGTATTTGCACTGTAAAGCAACTGCCCTCACCCTCTGTACTGTTTACTGTAATACTGCCTTTCATAGCCGTGACTAGCGCTTTAGTTACCGCAAGACCAATACCTGAACCTATTGCATTAGTGCCTTGTAAATCAGGTGCTTTATAGTACATGTCAAAAATACGAGAAAGCTGCTCTTGTGGAATACCTTGCCCTGTATCTGAGATTTTAATAACTAACCATGGGCCTTCAGGGCGATTTTCACGGCTACATTCGAGTGTGACTTTGCCATGCTGGGTAAATTTCACTGCATTGTTTATAAGGTTCCAAACCACTTGGCGTAAACGAGTAGGATCAAGCAGTGCATATATATCAAGCATGCCATTTCGCTCAATATCAAACTCAAGCCCTTTTTGCTCAGTTATTAACCCTGCAAAATTCACAACATCGTTTATAAAATCAGATACATTAATAGAGTTGGCGGCAATATCGAGCTGCTCTCTGTCTATTTTATCTAAATCTATAATGTCGTTAAAAATATTACCGAGCGTTTCAGCACTTGAAAAAACCGTGTTACACCAACTGCGTTGCTGCTTATTTAGATCGGTATCGAGCAACATACGTGTTAAGCCCACAATACCGTTAAGCGGGGTACGCAACTCATGGCTTAACGTGGCTATAAATTTCCCTTTATCTTTATATGCGGTTTCAAGCGCCTCAGCCGCTTCTTTACGGCTCGTAATATCACGCCCAAAACCAAGTAAACCTATGTAGTCGCCTTCATCGTTTATAAAGGGAAGTTTTCGTAGCTCAAACCAGCGCGTTGCACCATCAACTTCATAACCTACATCGATGGTGAGTGCTTTGTGAGTTTGTTCTACCTCTTTGTCTGTGCGTAATACTTCAGATAAAAAGTCGTTTGGGAATATTTGTTCAACCGTTTTACCTATAAGCTCACGGCTTGATTTACCCATTACTTCTTCAAACATTTTATTGCAGCCAGCAAACACCCCATTGTTATCGCGGTAATAAAACAGATCGGGGGATGAATCAACAATTGAGCGTTGCAACATGCTTTGCTGAGCAAGCTCTTGCTGTGTTTTTTTACGCTCGGCAATTTCTCTACGCAGTTCTTCAATGGCGCGATGCTTAGCATGAAAAGCCATTTTACGTTCATCTATTTCAATATTAAGCCGACTAATATTATCTTTAAGTGTTTGGTTTAATAGTTTTTCTTGTTTAGTTGCGCTATCTAAGTAGGCGTAGGAAGCATCTAACTGACGAATTGAATTAATAAGTACGCTTATAATTAAAGGTGACACAACAGCTGAAAAAAATACCACGGCCAAAATATCTACAAGAAACAATTCGCCTATAGCTACGTAGTAAAACATGCTCGATAAAATAAGAGACGCTGCTAAAAATAAAGCGTAACAAATGGCAGCTGTTTTTAACTCACCAAATCGCGCTATTGAACTTGAAAGCACCCGAACCCAAGGGCTCAAAGAATAATCGGTCATACGTAGTTTTATCTCTTTGCTGTTTGCTTAAATATAAGAAAGGCAATGCTATTTGCAGATTTTAGCATTTTTCTATTCGCTATTTTCATGTTGTGCGACAAAAACAGAAAATATTCATACGCAATTTTAGCGGGCAGTAAAGTCCTCGTTTCAGCCATTGATTATTTCGTGTAAAATAATGCGCCTTATCATTGCCAATAACGAGTAACATAGCATGCAAACCAATATGCCCGATATAGCTGACACCGCTCCTGCATTACAAACAGGTAAATTAGACTGGGTTGGCATGGGTGAAATTGAACTGCCATTTATTTTTGAATCGCGTGATTTAAGCCCTGTTACTGTTAATGCCAAAGCCCGCGCATTTGTTAACTTGCACAAAGAAGACGCCAAAGGCATTCATATGTCGCGCTTATTTTTAGCGCTTGATTTACTCTCAACAGAGCAACAAGTAAATCCTCAAACAATTAGCCAAGCACTAAATACGTTTATATCTAGCCATGAAGGGTTAAGTAATAAGGCACAGATTGAGTTTAAATTTGAGCTACCACTTCGCCGTAAGTCTCTATTGAGTGGCAAAGCTGGCTGGAAAAGCTATCCAATCACACTTACAAGTACAATTGAAGATAATATCATTAGTTACGAGCTAACCGTTGATGTTACCTATTCATCAACTTGCCCTTGCTCGGCGGCTCTTGCACGCCAGCTAATACAAAACGCATTTAGCGAGAAATTTAAGCAAGACACGCTCAACCAAAAAGAGGTACTTGAGTGGCTTGGCACAACACAAGGCATTGTGGCAACTCCTCACTCGCAGCGCTCAATTGCTAACGTAAAAGTTAAACTCAATAGCAACATTAATGAGTTTGATGTAGTTAACTTAATAAATACCCTTGAAGGCGAGCTTAAAACGCCAGTGCAAGCGGCAGTAAAGCGTGAAGATGAACAAGAATTTGCCCGTTTAAATGGGCAAAATTTAATGTTCTGCGAAGATGCCGCGCGTAAAATTAAAGCAATATTAGAAACAGACGGTTACGCAGATTACTGGCTACAAATAAACCATTACGAATCGCTTCACGCTCACGACGCTGTGGCTGTTGCTGTTAAAGGTATTAATGGCGGGTATAAGGCATAAAACACCTGCGTTAACTTAAATCACCATTCGGTAAATCACATACAATATTTAGGCACGGTACTTGCTTTAACAAATCAGTGTCAATTTGTTGTTATGGAGTTACCGTATGGAATTCGCTTTATTGTCGATTTTAGTATTAGTGGTAGGTGCATCAATTGCCGCGTCAAAATTTAGTGACGACGGCGGTAATCCTTATCCTTTTAAACGTAAACAAAGTGTATTTACGCAAGTAGAAAGCGCATTTTTAAACCTGTTAGAACGCGCTATTGGCGATCAATATAAAATAGTGAGTCGAGTTAAGCTAATTGATGTGATCGACTGTAAAGAAGGTTTATCACCTAAATCAAAACGTGCCGCTATTGCTAAAGCCAAAAATAAGCAGCTTGATTTTGTGTTAATCGACAAAGAAAAAATGACCATCGTAGCAGCTGTTGATTTAGTAAATAACGCAAATAAAGATGGCCACAAAGCCCAGCGCGACTGGTTTGTAAATGGCGCCTTAGAAGCTGCAGGTATTCCACACATTCGCATGAAGGTAAAAGCAGGCTATCGTCCATCAGAAGTACGCGATGCCATTATGTTCAAACTGGGTAAACCAGCACCAACAGCACAGCGCCCATTACGTAACCGAGTTCACAAACCTGCTGTTTTATCTCCCTCACAAGCTAAAGCCCATTCAACAGCATTAGCCGAAATATAATTATCAGGTTATTTAAGTTGCATTAAAGCGAGCATTTTAAATGTCTCGCTTTTTTGTTTTTTATTGCTAACTTCACGTATAATCAAGCTATTCAAACTCAGGAATCAAACACTATGAATGTTGGTATTATTGGCGCAATGGAGCCAGAAGTTAAAATTTTGCGTGAAGCAATGCAAAACCCAGCTATTTTAACTAAAGCAGGTTTTACATTTTACACTGGTGAATTAGCGGGCTGCACAGTAACTCTTGTTCAATCAGGTATTGGTAAAGTAGCATCAAGCATTGCAACTACATTACTTATTGATAATTTTAAGCCTGATTGCGTAATTAACACCGGCTCTGCTGGCGGTTTTGATCCATCATTAAGTGTTGGCGATGTCGTCATATCGTCAGAAGTTCGTCACCACGATGTTGACGTAACTGCATTTGGTTACGAAATTGGCCAAGTACCACAAATGCCTGCAGGTTTTGCTGCACACCCTAAATTAGTTGAAGCAGCCGAGCAAACTATTGCACAAATTAGCGAAGTTAAAACGTTAGTTGGCCTTATTTGTACTGGCGATACCTTTATGTGTGATCATGTTCGTATTGATAAAGCCCGCAGCGACTTTCCTTCAATGCTTGCTGTAGAAATGGAAGGTGCGTCTATCGCGCAAACCTGTCATACGCTTGAAACTCCTTTCGTTGTTATTCGTTCAATGTCTGATATTGCTGGCAAAGAATCGCCACAGTCGTTTGAAGAATACTTAGAAACAGCATCAATCAACTCATCTAAAATGGTTGTTGCTCTGCTTGAAAAGCTAACAGCTGTAACACTGTAAATGCTTAGCAATATTGTTCAAAACCATTTGGACTTTATTGTATTTATAATAGCGCTCCTTGCTGAGCGCTTTTTACCACTCGTTAGTTGGTACCACCCAAATACCGTTTTAGTGGCCGTATTTAGCGCCATGGGCAAACGTATTTATAATAAACAAAATACAAACAGCTACCACTATTTAGCAGCCATACTTGCAAGCGTGCTGGTGCTCAGTGTTATTTTATTAATTGTTACCTTGCTACTTGAATTTGCATTTTACCCAGAGCTACTTGCGGGCCTTATTTTATACCTTTGCCTTGAAAGCCAAAGCCTCAATAAAAAAGCCCTTCGTATTGCAAAGCTCACTAAACAAAACCAAAAGTCAGCCGCACGCGAGCTATTAAAACCACTGCTTGCTCGTGAAGTCAGCAAGCTTTCAACCACAGGAATTATTAAAGCCCTCATTGAAAGCTTAATACTTCGTACTGCTCGTTATTACTTTGTGGTTATATTTGTTTTTTTACTTTTAGGGCCAGTTGCAGCACTTGGTTACCGACTACTTACCTTAATGCAGCAAGCATGGCGTGGTGATATTTCACCAAACAGCGAATTTTTAAGACCATTAAAGCTTGTTTTATTTGTTATTGAGTATATCCCGGTGCGTTTACTTACACTCACAATTGCTGCGAGTAAGGCCACAAAACAAAGTGTTCACTACATAAAACACTATGGCCAACACTTCTATCAAACAAATACAGGCTGGTTACTCAGTGCATGCTCTGCATCACTTGGCGTGCAACTAGGTGGACCCGCTATGTACTTTAATAAACGGCATAACAAAATGCGAGTTGGTACAGATAGGCTACCTAATGCTGACGATGTACCAGCCGTATTAAATCGGCTTAATCAGGCGCGCGCCTTTTGGGTACTCGTTATTGTGTGTATTGAAATTCTAAAGAGCATTTGAGCTCTACTTAGTAAAAATTATGCATGAAAAAAGCCAGTCAGCTATTAACTGACTGGCATTAAGCCTAAGCTATTTTTTATTACCCGTGCTTTTAAGCTACGGTAATGTTTGCAAACTTGCGTTTACCTACTTGATAAATAGCGGTTGTGCCTTTTGCTATTTCTAGTTTGGTATCAGTGATTTTTTCTTCACCGTTCAGTTTAACTGCACCTTGTTTTATCATGCGCATCGCTTCTGATGTGCTTGCAACTAAATTAGCTTCTTTTAATAAGTTAGCGATTAAAATAGTGTCTTCTGCAATGGTTACTGTCAGCTCAGGAATTTCATCTGGCAGCGCTTTTTTCTGAAAGCGTTGAATAAAATCGTTGTGCGCAGCTTGTGCATCTTCTTCACTATGAAAACGTGCAATTAGCTCTTTAGCAAGTTCAATTTTGATATCGCGCGGGTTAGTCCCCTGCTCTACACGTTCTTTTTGTGCTGCTATTTGCTCAATCGAAAGGCCACTTAGTAAATCGTAGTAGCGCCACATTAATACATCACTAATCGACATAACTTTACCAAACATGTCATTTGGTGCATCAGTAATACCAATATAGTTACCTAAAGATTTAGACATTTTTTGAACGCCGTCAGTACCTTCAAGTAATGGCATCATTAAAACAGTTTGTGGCTTTTGGCCCTCAACTTTTTGAAGCTCGCGCCCCATTAGTAAGTTAAAGCGCTGATCGGTACCACCCAGTTCTACGTCAGATTCTAATGCAACCGAATCCCAACCTTGCACTAACGGGTATAAAAATTCATGTATTGCAATTGGCTGCCCGCCATTGTAACGCTTCTTAAAGTCATCACGTTCAAGCATACGCGCAACTGTTTGGTTTGCAGCTAATTTAATCATGCCTGCAGCACCCAGCTTTTCCATCCACGTTGAATTAAAAGCAACGGTTGTTTTTGCCGGATCTAGAATTTTGAAAACTTGTTCTTTATACGTTTCGGCATTGGCAAGAACATCTTCGCGGGTAAGCGGTTTACGCGTCACATTTTTACCGGTTGGATCACCAATCATTCCTGTAAAATCACCAATTAAGAAAATAACTTCATGACCTAAGTCTTGAAAAGTTTTCATTTTATTAATTAGTACTGTGTGCCCTAAGTGTAAATCTGGCGCTGTTGGATCGAAACCCGCTTTGATTTTTAACTTTTTGCCCGACTTTAGTTTTTCAACTAACTCGTCTTCAATTAATATTTCTTCTGCACCGCGTTTTATCTCTGCAAGAGCGGTTTGTAAATCCACAGTCTATTACTCCAAAATTCTGCCAACAAAGAGGGCTACTAGTTGTTTTGTATAACCTTAGTTTAACAAGGGCTAAATCAAACTTATATGTGCAACTAACATAACAAATTTCTACCTAATTAAAACAACTTTTTAAGTGATTAATGCAACTAAATAAAATGCGCACAGTCTGAGATAAATTAAGCGCTAAAAAGGCATATAAAGCCCGATTTTAGCGTAATTCAGCGCGATTTAAAATCTACAAAGCACTGGTATTCGCACAATATTAGGTATATCCTGCAATATTATGTATTTATTATCTTGACAGCAGAAAAAGGCACGTTATGGTTCACGTGGTTAATACCCTCCCCAAAAAACACAAATTGCTTATCTTATGTTTGGTTTCTGCTATTGCCGCTTTAACGTTTCTTCCATCTGAGAAAGCAACAGCGTCCAAAGACAACAATGCAAATGCATTAGAGATTGGCAAACGCTACGAGCTTCAAGTTAAAGTCGATGACAACGAAAAACTTACCGAGTTAAACTCAGAGCAAGCAGCAGAAAAGCTTCCAGAGTATGATTTAGTCGACCACAAAGTAAAAACGGGTGACAACTTAGCAATTATATTTAAACGCGCGGGCTTTTCAGCGCAAACGCTTCATAAACTAATCAACACAAACGCAGAAACCCGCAAGCTAACTAAAATTCACCCAGGCGAAGTACTGAGCTTTGCAACAGGTAAAGACGGCGCACTTGAACAATTGCGTTACGTTATTTCTAAAACAGATACGCTGTATGTAACCTTAGACGACGAAGGTAACTACAATACAGCGATAGATAGTAAAGAAATAGAAACCCTGACCAAAACAGCTGGCGGCGAAATTTCTAGCAACTTTTGGACTTCTGCAATTGCAGCGGGTTTAAGCGAACGCCAAATTATGAACTTTGCTGACATTTTTGGCTGGGATGTGGATTTTGCTAACGACATTCGTAAAAACGATCAATTTGGCTTAATTTACGAGTCTCACTATGTTGAAGGCGAATTTATAGGTACTGGTAAAATTATAGCGGCTGAGTTCATTAATCAAGGACAGCGCTTTACAGCAATTAGACATACTGATGGAAACTTCTACACCCCAGAAGGCCGCAGTATGAAAAAAGCATTTTTACGTGCCCCCGTTAATTTTAAGTATATTAGCTCGAGTTTTAATCCACGTCGCTTACACCCCGTTACTGGGCAAGTAAAAGCACACCGTGGTATTGATTACGCTGCACGAACTGGTACCCCCGTTGTTGCATCTGGTAATGGTAAGGTTGTTAAGGCAGGTTACAGCAAGTACAACGGCAACTATGTATTTATTAGCCATGGCACACAGTATGTCACTAAGTATTTACACCTTAATAAAAAGCTTGTTAGAACAGGTCAAAAGGTTAAACAGGGTGATAAAATTGGTACTGTAGGTGCTACAGGTCGAGTAACTGGCGCGCATCTACATTATGAGTTTTTGGTTAACGGTGTTCACCGTAATCCTAAAACAGTTAAATTACCAAAGTCAGAGCCTTTACCACGCTCTGAGCTTGCTAAGTTTAAACCTATTGCTGATAACTTTATTGCTCAGTTAGAGCGTAACCGCGAGTTACAACTGGCACTTAAGTAATCAGGCTATCACTGTATTAAAAAGCCCTTGCAGGTTTAACCTGCAAGGGCTTTTTTGTGCTTTTTGTTTATTAACAATAGTTAGCTCACACAGGGTGCTCTATATTAAAGGCTTCTAATCTTAATTTTCCTGCAATAGCGATACATGCCTAATTCATTAACACATAAATAAGCTGAATAACTAAAGACCCCATCACTAATGGCCAAATATACTTGCTGTATTTTGTCGCCCCTTCCAGCCCCATTTTGCTTTGATACTTTTCAAGTAATGGGATCAGTATTGCCAATGCTACAAATAAACAAACTAAAATAATAATTACATTCATTGGAAAGCCTTTTTATGGTACTTCGCAGCCTTTAGCGCTTTCGTATAAGGCATACCAATGCTCTCGGCTTAAATGGACATTTATAGCCTCACACGATGCCTTAATACGCTTAGCGTTAGTAGTGCCAATAATGGGTTGAATCGACGCTGGGTGGCGCAGTAGCCATGCAAGTACAATAGCCTCTGCAGAGGTACCATAAATTGCAGCAAGTTTATTTACTAAAATACTAGTATTGATATCGGCTTGCGACGCATTTGATAAATCACCGCCGGTATACAAACCTTGGCACAAGCTCCCCCAACTTTGTATTTGAATGTCAAAGCTGCGGCAATATTCAATGTTACCAGGCGTAAAGTTAATGTCATTCCCGTCGCTATTGCCAGCATACAAGCCTTCATCTATAAATTGATGTTTTTGTAAGCTGGCCTCTATTTGGTTAGCTACAATAGGCATATCAAGAGCATGCTGCAAAAAGTTCATTTGGTGTTGCTGCATGTTTGATACGGCAAAATGTTTTACTTTACCACTTTCTTTTAAACAGCTAAATACACGTGCAACTTCATCAACTTCCATTAAAGGATCTGGGCGATGTAACATGAGTACATCAAGGTATTGCGTATTTAATCGCTTAAGTGAGTTTTCTACAGACTGTTCAATCCAATCGGCTGAAAAGTCATATCGCTTAGGCCCTTTGTCATCAGCAAACTTTATACCGCATTTAGACTGAATGTATATGTGCTCTCTAAGCTCTGGGCGCTCACTGAGTGCTTGACCAAATACCTGCTCTGCTTTGCCAAAAGTGTATATATCTGCGTGATCAAAAAAATTAATACCGCCTTCAATCGCGTTATCAATGCACTCGTGGGTTTGTTTAAGGTGTATGCTGGTAATCGGGTCTTTATTCCAACCGCCTCCCAACCCCATACATCCAAATACAAGTTTACTAACATTAGGTAAGTAGTGAGCTAATGGAGTGTGAAGCATAATGACTATCCTTAAAATTGCGAAGAGCCACCACTTTAAACAAAAACTTCAAAACAAGAAACCATTAACGAACAGAAGTTTCAGACAAAAAAAAGCGCAGTAAACTGCGCTCAATGGTTGGTTGAAATCTAAAATCAATTTAGCCAACAAGTGCCAACAAAATACCTGCGGCAACAGCACTGCCTAAAACGCCCGCCACATTAGGGCCCATTGCGTGCATAAGTAAAAAGTTATGTGGGTTATTTTCAAGCCCTACTTTATTAACTACACGCGCAGCCATAGGAACGGCTGACACACCAGCGGCACCAATTAACGGGTTGATAGGTGTTTTAGATATTTTATTTAAGCCTTTAGCCATAAACACACCTGATGCTGTACCAATACCAAAAGCAAGCGCACCCAGCACTAAAATACCAATAGTCTCTACTGTCAAAAAGTCATCTGCAGCGAGCTTAGAGCCAACCGCCAATCCTAAAAATATAGTTGTTATATTGATAATTTCGTTTTGCGCACTGTTACTTAAGCGGTCAACAACACCCGACTCACGCATTAAGTTACCCAAACAGAACATACCTACTAGCGGTATTGCCGCTGGTAAAAACATGGCAGTTGCAGTAAGTACCATAAGTGGAAAAATAATTTTTTCCTTTTTAGATACTTTACGTAGCTCAGGCATTTTAATTTGGCGCTCTTCTGGTGTTGTGAGTGCACGCATAATAGGAGGCTGAATAATTGGAACTAGCGCCATGTATGAATAAGCAGCTACCGCAATGGCACCTAATAAATCAGGCGCTAATTTTGAGGCTAAAAATATTGCCGTTGGACCATCAGCGCCACCAATAATAGCAATAGCCGATGCATCTTGAAGGGTAAACTCAAAACCCGGAATAAAGTTGAGTAGAATAGCGCCAAATAAGGTCGCAAAAATACCAAACTGAGCCGCAGCTCCCAGCAATAACATACGAGGGTTTGCTATTAATGCACTAAAGTCAGTTAGTGCACCAACCCCCATAAATATTAATAGTGGAAAAATACCGGTATCTATACCCACATAGTAAACTGAGTACAAAAGCCCACCAGGGTCTGATAGTCCAGCAACCGGAATATTAGTTAATATCGCGCCAAAGCCAATTGGTAATAAAAGCAGTGGCTCAAAGTTTTTAGATATCGCTAAAAACAATAACAAACAGCCTACTGCAATCATTATCAAGCCAGGAAACGTAAAGTTAGCAAGGCCAGTAGCCTGCCAAAGGTTTAAAAGACCTTCCATTTACATTTACTCCTTAAGCCAGCGCAATAATTGCGTCGCCCGTGGTCACTGAGTCACCCTCAGACACAAGCACTTCAGCAATGGTACCAGTATGCATTGCGCGAACCTCAGTCTCCATTTTCATGGCTTCCATAATCACAACAACATCACCTTCGTTTACAACTTGGCCGGCTTTTACTTTTATTTTAAAAATATTACCTGCTAAAGGTGCATTTAACGTTTCACCCGAAGCCACCGAAGCAGACTGAGGTAAGTGCTCAGAATCTTTTAACGTTACCTCTTTAAGCTCACCGCCTTGCGCTACTACAACGTCGTAAACCTTACCGTCTACCTTAACGCTATATTGCTCAGCCTTAACACTGTTACCTTTGGCTGACACCTTAGCTGGTGACTTACTTGAATTATCTTCTACGCTAGGGACTGGTTCGAACGCATCTGGGTTGTTACGGTTTTTGATAAACTTCAAACCAACCTGCGGGAACAGTGCATAAGTAAGTACGTCGTCAATTTTATCATCAGCGAGTGTTAAACCTTGTTCTTGCGCTTCTTTTAATAGCTCAGCTTCAAGCGTTTCAAGTTCAGGCGCAATATTGTCAGCTGGGCGACACGTAATAACGTCGCTACCATCAAGTACTCGCTCTTGTAGCTCTTTATTCATTGGAGCTGGAGTTAAACCGTACTCACCTTTTAATACACCTGCGGTTTCTTTTGTGATTGTTTTGTAACGCTCACCGGTTAATACGTTAAGTACTGCCTGCGTACCTACAATTTGCGACGTTGGCGTAACAAGTGGAATAAAGCCTAAATCTTCGCGTACACGCGGTATTTCAAGTAGTACTTCGTTAAGCTTATCAGCGGCACCTTGCTCTTTAAGTTGGTTTTCCATGTTAGTTAACATGCCACCAGGTACTTGAGCCAATAAGATTCGTCCATCAACCCCTTTAAGGCTACCTTCGAATGCAGCGTATTTTTTACGTACATCTCTAAAGTAAGTAGCAATTTCTTCAAGTTGGTTTAAATCGAGTTCGGTATCGCGTGCGGTACCTTCAACAATCGCTACAATTGTTTCTGTTGCTGAGTGACCGTAAGTCATACTCATAGAAGAAATAGCGGTATCAAGCATATCAATACCGGCATCAATAGCTTTTTGATATGTAGCGGTGCTTAAACCTGTTGTAGCATGGCACTGCATGGCAATTGGAATAGACACCGTTTCTTTAAGCGCTTTTATAAGCTCTTCTGCATCGTACGGTTTTAATAAACCCGCCATATCTTTAATACAAATTGAATGACAGCCAAGCTCTTCTAGTTGCTTAGCTAAAGTTAACCACATATCAAGTGTATGAACAGGGCTTACCGTGTACGAAATAGTACCTTGAGCATGAGCACCTACTTTTACAGCCGCTTTAATCGCAGTTTCTAAGTTACGCACATCATTCATTGCATCAAAAATACGAAAAACATCAACACCGTTTTTGTGTGCGCGCTCAACAAACTTTTCAACAACATCGTCAGCATAATGGCGGTAACCTAATAAGTTTTGACCGCGTAATAGCATTTGCTGCTTAGTATTTGGCATCGCTTTTTTAAGCGCACGAATACGCTCCCACGGATCTTCACCTAAATAACGAATACAAGAATCAAAGGTCGCACCGCCCCACGATTCAATTGACCAGTAACCTGCATCATCTAATTTACTTGCAATCGGTAGCATGTCATCTAAGCGCATACGCGTGGCAAGTAATGACTGATGCGCATCACGAAGAACCAATTCTGTTAATTTTAATTTAGCCATGTGTGTGCCCCTTATTTGTTATTTGATTTGTACTGAGCAATGGCAGCACTAATAGCAGCGATGTGCTCATTTGGCACACCTTGAGATTTAAACGATGGTGACTTAACTGGAGTCGCAACTTCAGCAGGGCTAAAACGCGCCACTAAGTTAGACATTATTGTAACTGCGCCAATTAATATCGAAAGAAAGACAAACACTCCAACCATACCTGTTAGCATTAAGCTACCAGCGGTTGTAAGTACAGCACCTATATCCATTTTTCTCCCCTTGAAACCCATATCGAAAATAAAAAGTCGATTTAGTTAAATATTTATTCACTAGATAATAACAAAACAAATATCTTTGTCTAGCCATTGTAAATTGGTAAAACCAATTAAAATAAAAATAACATATAACCAAATTTATTAACCACAGTAAAAACCCTTACTCATCAACACCCCATAATACACACAAAAAATACTCACTATATTTTTAAGCTATGGCTGAATTTCTAACAAAGCCGAATTCCCCGTACTTTACTGAACCTAAAATCACTCATAATATGTAGAAAAAAACAAACTTGTTAATTGGTCTTACCAAGAAGGGCTTTTTTAAGCACCCTTTAATTGCAACCTACACTTGTGTGTGAATAAGTTACACAACCCAACGTAAAAGTTACCAATCAAGCAAACTCAAAAACACAGAGAAAAAACATAAACAACTGATATTAAACAAAAATATATCATGGCACGCAACTAGCATTAACTATTGTGTACAAATTTGATAACCAAGGAGAAAACAATGTTACGCTGGACAATCACATTTTTAGTTATTGCTTTAATCGCTGCAGTGTTAGGTTTTGGTGGCATCGCGGGTGCCGCAGCTGGTATAGCAAAAATTATATTCTTTATTTTTATAGTACTTTTAGTTATTTCGTTAGTTTCAGGTGCGCTGCGTGGTAAATCGCCCAGGTAGGCATATACTCAACTAACACTACAATTTTATTTATTTACAAGGAATTACATTATGAACTCTACAACTTTAAAAACAGCACTAATTGGTCTTTTCGCAAGTTTTTTCATCATGGGTTGCCAAGATAACAACGCAGAAGAAGCCGGTGAACGTATTGATGAAGTAGTAACAGATGTACAAAACTCTGTTGAAGATACGTGTGAAGAAGTAAAAGAAGGCGTAAACGCTGAAGAAACTAACTGTTAATAGTTAGTATATTAAAAAAACGGCCACTTGGCCGTTTTTTTGTGCCCGAAATAAATGCACGCATTATAAAGCTGCTCATTTATAAGCGAACTTGCTAAAATATATAAAACGATTTTTAAAGCAAGGCACTATGTCATTTTCAACAACCTACACACTTGATAAACCCTACTTTTATGAATGCTTTGACGAGTCACTTCCTTACAGTAAACGCGCGCAGCCTAAGTATTTTTTACTGGTACTATTAGTTTCGCTTGGTTTATTTAGCATTTACGGTTTAGCTGATCATTATTTAGGAACATTTTTGATCATGGTTGCTGTACTCGAATGCGTTGCTTTTTATTATCGCAGGCCATGGTGGGTAACCAGACAAATGTTTAGCAGAGCATCAGGCTCAGAGGTTACACTCACTTTTGATGATGAAGGCATTAAATCGGCAAACCATTACAAAAGCTACCAGCTCGCTTGGCAAGACATCACTGACGTAATCGAAACACCACAGGGCTTATTGATAAAAAATAAAAACAACATGCAATATATCTCTAAGCAAATACTCACAGATGAAATGCTCGACTTTATAAACAAAAAAGCCACTCAATGAGTGGCTTTTTGGCTTAGCTAAATAAATTATTTAGTTAAGTATACGTGTTGATTAAGCATTGCCCGGATTAGGGTTAGACTTTTCAGCTTGTATACGCATGTAAATCTCTTCACGATGCACTGAAACGTCTTTTGGTGCATTTACACCAATTCGAACTTGATTTCCTTTAACTCCTAAAACGGTCACTGTTACTTCGTCACCGATCATAAGGGTTTCACCTACTCTACGAGTTAGTATTAGCATTCTCTTGCTCCCATGTTCCAATAAAAATTATAAGATTCCGCTTATCCATATTAATGAAAAATAGACTAAAAAGTAAGTAAAAACTCACTATCTATCTACTTTCCGTTAAAAATACTTTGTGTAATGCACGAACAGCCAGTTCGAGGTACTTTTCATCTATTAAAACTGAAACTTTAATCTCTGATGTAGACACTAAAACAACATTAATATTTTCATTTGCTAAGGCGTCAAAAAATAAACTAGCAACACCCCAGTGCGATTTCATTCCCATACCAACAGCAGATACTTTTGCAATGGTTGTTAGCCCGATTATATTTTCAGCACCTAAAGACACCTTTTGCTCGGTTAGTAACTCAAGTGCTTGCGGGTAGTCGTTCGAGTGCACAGTAAAAGCATAGTCTATTTTTTCAAAGATATGATTAACTTGATTAATCATATCTATTTCGATGCCGTTATCAGCAAAAAGTTTCAATATTTTTACAAGATTTTGAGTGCCGCTTTGCACACCCTGTACCTTAATTAAGCACTCATCAGCATTAAATGCAATACCCGAAACAACTTTACTTGGCATATCGTCTTCCTCAAACGTAATCAATGTTCCTTCATCGGGGTTAAAGCTCGAAAGCACCCTTAATGGAACATTGTGTTTACCTGCCGCCTCAACAGAACGAATATGCAATACTTTAGCACCTAAGCTTGCTAACTCTAGCATTTCAGCAAAGGTCACTTGGCTCATTCTTCGTGCGTTAGGTTCAACCCGAGGATCTGTAGTATATACGCCGTCAACATCAGTATAGATCTGACATTCATCAGCTTTTATAGCCGCAGCTATTTCTACAGCCGACGTATCAGTACCGCCTCTGCCAAGGGTTGTTATATTGCCTTCAACATCACGCCCCTGAAATCCGGCAATAATAGCAATACGGTTATGCTCAAGTTCATGCTTTAAACGTGTAGCTGCAATGTCTTTAATGCGGGCTTTACCGAACATATTATCGGTTTGAATATTAACTTGATCAGCTAATAGGCTAACGGCTGAATGGCCGCGTTTGATAATAGCCATAGCCAATAACGAAACCGATACTTGCTCGCCGGTACTAATTAGTACGTCGAGCTCGCGGTTACTAGGACGGGAATCTATTTGTTTGGCAAGATTAATTAAGCGGTTGGTTTCTCCCGACATAGCCGAGAGCACCACAACCACTTGATGACCTTGTTGCCTAGTTTTAACAACAAGGTCGGCGACCGCTTCTATTCGCTCTATTGAGCCAACCGACGTGCCGCCATACTTCTGTACAATTAACGCCACTTAGGCTTAAGTACGCTCAGTTAACCAAGCAGTAACGCTATCAAGTGCAGCAGCAAGGTTTTGTGGCTCAGAACCACCCGCTTGCGCCATATCAGGGCGACCGCCACCTTTACCGCCTACTTGAGAAGCCATGTGGTTTACAAGCTCACCGGCTTTTACTTTGCCAGTTAAGTCTTTAGTCACACCGGCAATTAGGCTTACTTTGTCGCCACTGGCAACACCTAGGGCAATAACACCTGAGCCAATCTTGTTTTTAAGGTCGTCAACCATACCGCGAAGCGCTTTAGACTCAGTGCCTTCAACATTTGCAACCAATAGCTTAACGCCATTAATTTCTACAATCGAATCAAGTAACGACGCACCTGCTGCGCTCGCTAGCTTATCGTTAAGCTGAGTAATTTGCTTTTCAAGGCCTTTAGACTTCTCAAGTAAAGCTGATACTTTTTCAAGTACCGATGCGCTATCGCCTTTCACAAGCGCTGCTACATCGCTAAGCTGTTGCTCTTGCTCACTTACATAAGCAACTGCATCTGCGCCAGTTACTGCTTCTATACGGCGAACACCTGCAGCAATACCACTTTCAGATACTATTTTGAATAAGCCAATATCGCCCGCGCGTTCAACGTGTGTACCACCACAAAGCTCAATTGAGTAATCGCCAATGGTGACTACGCGTACTTCGTCGTCGTACTTTTCGCCAAACAGCGCCATAGCACCTTTCGCTTTAGCATCATCAATAGCCATAAGCTCAGTATTAAGTGCAAAGTTACGGCGAATTTCGTCGTTAACTACACGTTCAATGTCACGAAGCTCGTCTTTAGTTACGGCTTCAAAGTGCGAGAAATCAAATCGTAAACGATCCGCTTGAACTAACGAGCCTTTTTGGCTTACATGCTCACCTAATAACTGACGTAATGCTTCGTGTAAAATATGTGTAGCTGTGTGGTTTTTCTTGATGTTCTCACGACGAGCATCATCAATAGTGGCATCCACTTTATCGTTAACACCAATACGGCCTTGTACTGTACCGTGGTGCGCAAATGCATTACCTAGTTTAGTAGTGTTAGTCACATTAAACTCGCCACCAGCCACTGTAATTGTCCCGGTATCACCCGTTTGGCCACCAGATTCTGCGTAAAACGGTGTGCGATCTAGTATTACAATGCCTTCTTGGCCATCTTCTAATAACTGTACGGCCTCACCACCGGCAAACACTTCAACCACTGTCGCGCTGTAATGCGTGCTGTCGTAGCCTTTAAAGTCAGTGTGTTTATCTGATTTTAACTGCTCGTTATAATCGGCACCAAATTTACCAGCTTGCTGCGCAGTTTTACGCTGTACAGCCATGCATTCTTCAAAGCCTTTATGATCAATGGTCATTTGGCGCTCACGCGCAACATCGGCGGTTAAATCGGCAGGGAAACCATACGTATCGTAAAGTTTAAATACTAAATCGCCTGGGATCACATCGCCCTTAAGGTCGCTTAAGCTTTCTTCTAAAATAGCTAAGCCACGCTCAAGTGTTTTACCAAATTGCTCTTCTTCAATACGCAGTACTTTTTCGATAATTTCTTGTTGCTTAGCAAGCTCTGGGTACGCTTGACCCATTTGCTCAATAAGTGCAGCAACTAATTTAAAGAAAAACGCGCCTTGTGCGCCAAGCTTATTACCATGGCGTACCGCACGGCGAATAATACGACGAAGTACGTAACCACGGCCTTCGTTAGATGGCATCACACCGTCGGAGATTAAAAACGCACATGAGCGAATATGATCCGCTACTACGCGAAGCGACTTATCGTCCATATCTTGCGCGTTAGTGACACTCGCCGCCGCTGCAATTAAGCCTTGGAATAAATCGATTTCGTAGTTTGAATGCACGCCCTGCAAAATAGCAGAAATACGCTCAAGGCCCATGCCCGTATCAACAGATTGCTTAGGTAATGGCAGCATAGTACCGTCGCTTTGACGATTGTACTGCATAAATACGAGGTTCCAAATTTCGATAAAACGGTCGCCGTCTTCCTCTGGAGAGCCCGGAGGACCACCCCAAATATGCTCACCGTGATCGTAAAATATTTCAGAACACGGACCACATGGGCCTGTATCACCCATAGACCAAAAGTTATCTGAGGTAGCAATACGAATAATGCGATCTTCACTTAAGCCAATATCTTTTGACCAGTACTCAAACGCTTCTTCATCATCGTGGTAAATAGTAACAAGCAGTTTTTCTTGAGGTAATTTAACAACCTCAGTTAAAAACTCCCACGCAAACTTAATTGCTTCTTGCTTAAAGTAGTCACCAAAACTGAAGTTACCTAACATTTCAAAAAATGTGTGGTGGCGTGCCGTGTAACCCACGTTTTCTAAATCGTTATGTTTACCACCGGCACGCACACAACGCTGCGAGCTTGTTGCACGTGTATATGGGCGAGATTCTGCGCCTAAAAATACATCTTTGAATTGCACCATACCGGCATTGTTAAACAATAACGTGGCATCGTTACCCGGAATAAGCGAGCTTGAAGGAACAACTTGGTGTTGCTTGCTGGCAAAAAAGTCTAAAAACTGTTGCCTAATTTGTGCGGTAGTCATGTGCTGCATGTGAAAATCTCACCTGTATTTACTGTGATTGCATTGCAAAATCGATTTGTTCGTAGCTAAAACCTCGATACATTAAGTAGCGCACGCGCTTAGCCTTGTCTTTGTAATCGAGGTTTGCCGGTGTATTTGAATATTTTTTGTTATACGCATCCTGCGCAAGCTCAAACCAGTCTATTTCAAGCTCTTCAACTACTCTTTCGAGTAGCGAACGGTCAATCCCTTTACCCATGGCCTCGCTTTGAATTCGCTTAAGCCCATGGCATTTAAAAATGTGTTTTCTTACAAAGCCTTCACAGTAACGTTGCTCGTTTATAAAATTGTGCTTTTCGCACCAATCAAGCAAGTTTTCGATAAACTCATCTGTGGCTTCTTTTTGCTGTAATTTAAAGGTTAACTCACGACGCGAGTATTCTTGGCGCCCGAGTAACCAAAGTACATAATTTTTTAATTTTTGTTTTAACTTATCATCCATTAAGCGTCGAAGCGTCCGCTTGTTTCACTGCTTAGTGGCTTAACATTTTTGTCGTCACTTGGCGGGACAATCGGCATAAAAATCGCCTGATAAGAAACAAAAAAACTAATGTAGCAAATCGGCATTAAAATCAACAGTGGTAAGAACGATAAGAACATAGAAACCGCCATAAATAGTACGCAAATAACGCCAAAAACACTCAACGGAAACAAATTATGATAAAAAACCATAAGCGATTGCTTAAGCGCCGTTAAAATACGTTGCTCTTTATTAAAATAAACAAGCGGTACCGCATAGGCAAAGGCCGTTAAATAAATAAGCATGGCCATAAAAAATAAAATAACACTCGCACCCGAAATACTCGCAATAGTTTGCTCAAGTGCAGCTTGAGGTTCAAGCCCTGGCTGGCTCATAATTGCCACGGCATCGGCAAATAAACCGTTTGCTAATAACGCCATTAAAATACCCGCACCCATTTGGTATAACGCCAAACGTACCAAGCCTAAACGGTTTCCTTTAGCTGAAAATGGCTTAAGAATGTCAGCCAACATTATTTTACCGCCTTGCTGTTTGGTCAGCACTGCTTGGTAAAAGCCAGCAGTTAAAAAAGGCGTAGCCAGTGCAGCAACCACCTGCAGTAAAGGTAAAAACAACGACAGTAAGCCCACAATGCCAATAAATAAATGCATAAAAATAAACGTCATTGGCTGGGTTTTAAAAATAAGCCATCCCGCTTTTAACCACTTTAGCCCGGCATCTGCTTTAAATACTCGTAATTGTGTAGACATACTTGCTCTTAATTTATAACGAAACACGCCAAGTATAACTTGGCGTTGGGTGGGATCACAGAGGCAGACCAGTAATATTAAGGTTTTTTAATTTTTTTAATATCTAGCATATGTGCGCCATGCTTTATTTTGGTTTCTAAGTAGGCTTTGTTACCTGCTACACCCGCTTTTATGTGTGCGTGTGTACCAATAACCGTATCAACTTCAATACCCGCGTCTTTTAAGGCATTGAGCTTTTTAGGGTTGTTGGTCATTAATTTAACATGCTTTAAATTAAGCGCATTAAGCATTAATACCGCATCCGAAAAGTCGCGTAAGTCGTCTGCAAAACCTAAATGGTTATTGGCCTCGTAGGTATTCATACCTTGCGATTGCAATACGTAAGCATCAATTTTATTGTATAAACCAATACCACGGCCTTCTTGGCGTAAGTAAAGCAAAATACCGCCTTGCTCGTGCATCATTTCAATACATTCGTTTAACTGTTCGCCGCAATCACAGCGTGACGAATGAAAAACATCCCCAGTTAAACACTCCGAATGCATACGAATAAGCGGTACATCTTGCTCGGTATCGGCGTTGTTAAACACCATAGCAATATGTTCTTGGCCATCTTTTAGGTCAGTAAATGACACTATTTCTGCAGGGATATCACTATTTTTGCCAACATTAAGTTGGACTCTTGCTCTTACTTGCGCCACGACAAATCCAAATATTTAAATAACTACGACACGACAATAAAGTGATAATATCACAAAAGAGTAAAATTAGATCGTAGTACAACATTGTTTATCGCAATTATATGGCGACGACAGCGCCTGTTTTCAATGACTAACCTTAATTAACCCGAACTCGAGATAATAAACCTATCTCTAGCAGCTATTTTCAGCGCTAACTGCGTTGAATGTACTTGCAATAGGCCAGCTATTGACGCGTAAACTCGCCTTGTTTTCATTGAAAACATCTGGCTAGAGAAAAAAACCTAAAACACCACTACTAGTCAATATTTTAGCAAGTCTCTTAACCAGCGTTCCTGTTAAGTAAAAAACACATTAAATCAGCATATAACATTGGCTTTTCGTACCTATTTAATGACAATAACTATCATCTGTAGTAAGTTATTTTTAGTTAAATTTATCTGAATTTTGAATAAAACGTTTAATAACACGAGAGTAATGACATTTAAGTCTACTGCTTTTTAACCAACGCTTTTAGTGAATAAAATTTAAATCTACTTGTAAAATTACATATCTTTTGCAAATAAATTCAATGTAGTTAGCGCTGTAATTACCACTTAGCATAGAGTTATTATTCAAAGTTCAGGTTCACAATTAATAAGGATCATTATGAAGCCACAACACCTTGCCCTGTTTGTTGGATTAAGCTTATCTGCCTTTACAAATAATGCACTTGCTAGCCAAACTGACAACGCTAAAGCGGCTTTTTCAACTGCCTATCAAAGTTACCTAAACGCAGTAGAAACAAAACACGATATTGAGCAAGCAGCAAAACGAGCTTACGCTACAGGCCTTACTTTTTACGGCAATAAAAGCGACAACACAGCAAACCTTGCTATTAATTATGCTAAAGCCATTACACCGCTAAGCACAACAAGCAGCAAAAAGAACGTAAGGCAACAGCGTTACAGCCTTTACTCGCAAGCGTATACAATTTTAGCTGATAACCACGGTAAAAATGCAATACAAACGCTCGACGCACTTTTAGGTAAAGCCGAAAATGCTAAATCAGCGTCTTTGGCAGAAGATCATCTCGAACGTATAATCGATATTGCTAAAGCACAAAATAAACCAAAATTTGTTGCCGATATGCAATTTGAAGCCGCGTCGTTGTTAGCAAGTAAGTTTGCACATAAAAAGTTTCGTGTAGCGCAAAAGTTATTGAACGAAGCCGATGAATACTACCGTGAAAATTTAGACGAAAACACGGTTGAGCGAATCAAAACAGACTTTTTAGTCGCCTCGTTTGCGCAAAGTAAGAGAAAATATAAAAAAGCGATTGAGCGTTTAAATCATGTTGTTTCGGTATTTGATAGCAACCTAAGCTTTGATCATAACGCCGAACTTACCGCGCACTCAAAACTTGTAAACCTATACGAAAAAACAGGTCAAAGCGAACAAGCAACTAAACATTGTTTAGCTATTGCCGAAATGGTGCCATGGAAAGACTCACAAGAACAAACACCGGTATACCGCCAACCACCTAAGTACCCAGTAAATAAAGCACGCCAAAATACAGATGGTATTGTTGTTCTTCAGTTTGATGTAGACACTGCCGGATTTGTAAAAAACTCATCAGTAATAAGCTCAGAAGGTGGCCACGCATTTGAAAAGTCAGCATTAGAGGCACTTAAAAAATGGCGTTATGCCCCCAAATTTGAAAACGGAAGCCCCGTAGTAGCAAGCACCCAGGTGCAAATAGATTTTAAAATAAACCGCTAGCGGTTTTACAAATAAAAAAGGCGCTATTTAGCGCCTTTTTTATTTTTACTCACGACGCCCTAAAATTCGTAACTAATACGAATAGCACCATCGGCTCTTTTTTCGTTACTGTCACTTGTTTTACCATAGCCCGCATCAAGTATCAGTCTAAAACCACTATTATTTAAGCCGTTAAAGTTATAACTGTATGTAAGCCCAATACCATTTGTGGTTTCATCATCAAATATTTGCCCTAGCGCACATCCAAAAATATTACCTAGCTCGCTAGCAATGTCGTCAGTGTTTGTGCTTTCACATGGTTGGTCGGTATCACGTGCGCCAATAGCCCCAACTAACACACCCAATGCGTGTTTATTGTTATCACTAACTGCGTGTTCAAAACCCACTGAAAAGCCATCATCTAGGCCAATTTTATAGTTTGCGTACCAGCGCTGAGAATTGTTATCTGCCGATAAAGACACTTCAGGTACAACCAAGTAAGGGTAGCCACCCCCAATCGAAAAGCTCACATCATTAGCAAAAGCAGAACCCGAACCAAGTGATAAAACCAGTAGTAATATTTTTGTATTCATAATATTCCTTTTGAGTAAGGATAAATCGTACTCAATTAAGGAACAAAGGGCAATAAAACAAATGTTCGTTAATGTAACAAACTGATAAGAGGCGCTTACATTTTAACAAGTATGTTATCGCTGGCCGCTTCTATTAAATCAAGTACGTTTTCAAAACCGTCGTCACCACCGTAATAGGGATCAGGTATGGCACTTGTGCTTTGCTCCCCGTACTCTAAAAACAACGCTAACTTATAGTGTAAATGCGTTAGGCACTGCTCTTTTAAATCAGTTAAATTTTGTTTGTCGGCTGCTAAAATTAAATCAAACTCGTTAAAGTCGCTAGTGCGAACTTTACGCGAGTGTATTCCTTTAAAGCTATAGCCGCGCTTTTCACCCGCCGCCATTGAACGGCTATCGGGGGATTTTCCTTCGTGATAGCCAATTGTACCTGCAGAATCGACCACCACCTTTACACCCAAGGCTTTTGCACGCGCTTTTAAAACCGCCTCAGCAGTAGGTGAACGGCAAATATTACCTAAACATACAATCAGTACTTTTTTCATTGCGGCTCCTTAAATTAGGCTTTAAAACTGTTTTAATATGCTCTCTTCGTAATCGTCAGCATTTAGCGTTAAATTAAACTGCGCGGCAACCGAATCTAACTCAGCTTGCTTAATGGCTAGGTCTTCCATTGTTATAAGGTTGTCGTCTAGCTGCCACAATAAACGCGAGCCCGCATAACTGTAATGAATGGCTAATAGTGCAGCGGGGTTACCTTCGCGACCAGCCGCTTTTAACTTTGGCATTTTACGGGTTATTTTATTAAGTGCCTGTTTTAGCTCCCATACATAAACCACTTCGGTCATATAAGGATGAGTGCGGTATTTATTTAACAACCACCCTATGGCTAAACTTGTAATAACCACACCAGTTAAGTTCCAATGAAAATGGCTTCCGCTTTCATCCGGAAACAACGCAATCAGCGTTTGCGATATAGCTAAGCTCCCCGCCGCAAGCGAGGCTGCACAGCCCACAATGACACGATTTAAATGCTTACGATAACGCGCTTTATTTATTTCAATGAGTTGCATAACAGCCTAAAAAGTTAATAAGTAAAAGAATGCGAAACGCTATTGTAACTAAACCCCGCATTTTTTATAAAAATATTTCACCCCTTTTTGATTTGCCACCCGTTATAGCTCTGAAAACCACATAATGAGTTAACTAGGAGCGGCTTATGCACACACTTGAAACCCCAAATAACCCAACATTTATAAAAACATCAACCGCCGTTATTGGTGGTGCAGCAATGACCTTTGCCGCCTTTGCATTTATGCAATACCTAATCAGTGGCGACCAACGCGCACCACTAGACCCTGGCAAAGAAATAACGGTTGAAATATTTAAAGTGCCTGAAGATTCAAAAGTAAGACACATAGATAAAATGCCAGAACCACCTACACCCAAAACGCCGCCTAAAGCGCCACCGCGGGTAACACCGAGTGCCGACCCAATTATGGCAATCAACACGGCGCCGCCATTAATAATGGATGACTTTGGTGACGGCATTAACAATACCCTTAACCGCCCAACGGGAGATGCCTCACCCATTGTGCGCATAAATCCAAAGTACCCAACCACCGCTGCGCGTGATGGAATAGAAGGCTGGGTACAACTTAGCTTTAATATTTCGCCCACTGGCGAAGTAATTGACGCGGTAGTTTTAAACGCCGAACCAAAACGTATTTTTAACCGCGAAGCACTACGCGCTATTAAACGTTGGAAATACCGCCCAAAAGTAATTGAAGGTGTGGCACAATTACAAACAGATCAAACGGTTCAACTTGATTTTAAATTAGATAACTCTATTTAACGGACTAAACGCCTATGCTAATGAGTATTAAAACCTGGTTATTTGAAACGCCCAGCAAAGACTGCATGGCGCGTTATGCAAAAAGTGGAGAAAACCGTCACTTAGAGCAGCTTATTGCCCTCTACAGTAACGATTTATACCACTACCTAGTTACGCAATCTAATACTCACTTAGCATACGACGTAAGCCAGCAAACGTGGCTAAAAGTAATTGAAAAGCGCCACCTTTACCAAGCGCAAACCACGCCTAAAGCGTGGTTATTTAAACTCGCACGTAACACGTTAATAGACGAATACCGTAAACAGCAACATTTTGTGGAGCTAGACGAAAACAGCCTACAACCTTTGCAAAGTGGCAATCAAAGCGAATTAACAAATAGTGACTCGCACATAGGTGACACACACATAAGCTACGAAGCATTCAACACGGCGCTCAAGGAACTGAGCTTTGTGCAGCGCGAAGCCATCACCTTACAACAAGAAGGTTTTAGCCTTGCCGACATAGAGCTTATAACGCAAAGCAACGCCCAAACCATAAAAACAAGACTGCGCTACGCCAAACAAAACCTAAAACAATTATTAGGAGACAATAATGAACAAGCCTGATGAGCAGTTTGATGAAAAGCTGTCAAACCACTTTAAAGCGCGTAAAGCACGTACCACCCTTTCGCATGCTCAACAACAGGCGTTAAAACACAGCGTAGCTCAAAAACAACCTAAAAAGTTAGGTTTTGCCCTGCAACTCACAAGCCTTACCTGCGCTCTGGGCTTACTGGCCTTTATAGTGCTCAACAGCAACAACGTAATAAATACCGCCCCTAAAACCGTACTAAACACCATAGACATTCACGACTACTCGTTTATAACAACGCATGAAATAGATCAAACAGGCAGCTACGCAAGCGCCATAACGCAACAAAAACGCGCGCTCGACACCCAATTAGCAAACGATTTACGCCGCCACCAGCAACGCCACATAGAATACGGCACGCTCGTAAAGGTCGACAACGACTGGTACATAGCCAGCTGTAATGACGAGGTACTGGTACAAATTAAGCAGTCGCTATTGAGTGATTTAAAGGAAAGGCACGCAGTGGAAAATAATATAAATACCGGTGATATGCTGGCCATGGCACATAACGGCAAAGGGGAAATTATTGCCCTGAAGCATGCAGGAGTTGGGGTGAGGCAGTGCAAGGCTTAGGTTATTTTTAGCATGGTGGTAATTTAAATAAGTAATTACCACCGAGAACACAGAGGCGCTTCGCGCTGCACAGAGATAGTTAACTATCACCCATGTAATCTAATGGTGAAGAAAGCTCTATAAAATCACGGTAGTGTTCTTTTATGATTTTGTTGTATTCATCTTCGATATAAATATAGTCAAGCCATAATAAAGTAACTTCTGGAGAAATTTCTATTTTATGCTGTGCTAACGCCTTTTCTGCGTTTTGCAACTGAGTTAAACTGTAATCGCTATCAGGAATCCAAACATCATAAGGGTTTAATTCTGAGACAAAAGCACGAAAAAAAATATTCTTAATAAATTTTGATAGTGAAATAGGATAATTCCCCGTGGAATAGCTATTTTCTTTTGAACCAAAATTGTCATTATAAAATGTACTTATATATCTCTGTGGCTCAATAAAATAAATTATCTCGGCTGATAAATACTCTTTTGATATATCCTTTTGTAAGAAGTCAGCTAGGCTAATATCTATGATCTTATTTTCATCACCTCGTTCTGTTCTTTTGAACCTACCATTTATTATCTCCTCATAAAGTGGGTGGTCTTTTTCATGGATACAAAACAAAATAGCGAGCACAAGAACATCTACTTTTTTGCCACTTGGTAAATTAATAATAATGGCTGTAATACGTTCAGTAATTTGAATAGCTGCTCTTGCTGATACCTGAAAGGCATCTAATACAACTGAGATATTAGCTAAAGTGGTTTCGGACGTTTTGGTACGAGGGAGCAGCTCAATATTTTTACTTTCTAAATACGCAGTTTCAAATTTAGTTGTATCGCTATGTACTGATAAAAAGTCTTTTAAAACAGGACGCTTTAAACTGTAACGACTATTAAAAAAACGGCCTAAATAAACCTTAGCGTCAAACCCTTCACCGTATATTGATTTTATTGTATGTTGTAGCTGCTCGGTATCCGTAGCCACAACAAATACGATACCTTTTACATCAAAAATATGTTTAATTGTCTCAAGCATTTCTACTGCATAACTTGGGCGACAACGGTCTAATTCATCAATAAAAATAAATATGGGTAACGATTTACCTTCCTGCTCTTCAAACTTACAGACCCAATCAGCTAACTTAGATTTTATTACTTCAATGCTTTTGTTTTTAGCTTCATGATCTTTAATTAAGTTTTGTGCAAGCGCCTTTACTGCGGGCGAAAAGTCGCTGCCAGTTAACTTGTTAGAATTTTGCTTTTGATCATCTTCAATTTCTTCATCAGAGAATAGTAATGTGTGTAACTCATCTAAATCTATGCCTGATATTTTTTTAGTTAGGCCTTGTGCAATAGCAGGTGCAACAGCCTTAAACATAGAAACTGCACTCTTAGGAATAGTTATATTAAACTTAGCCTGACGTTGAAGCTGCTTGATGATACCTGCAATTACAGTTAAAAATGGGTCGTCTGAATAGTCTTGCTGCCATGCATCAATATAAACTACAGGATAATTTACTATTAATTCTTGTGACCAACGCTTAAGAAAGTAGGTTTTACCTGCTCCCCATTCAGCGTTTAAATTTAATACGTAGTTTTTCTTTTTATCTTCATCAGGCCTACTTTCGTCATAACCTTCTTGAGCCAATAGCCTTGATAAGAATGTGGCGTAGCGAGCTCTATCTAATTTATCTGCAGGAAAATATTCCTCTAATGGTGGCTTAGTTGCTTCACTCCAATTAAATTCTTTAATGTCGTGCATTTAATTTCCCTTTAAATCATTCTTTTTCACATAATGCCATACAACATTCAATGAACGTAACCTATTAATAAAAAGCTATTATTATTTATCTCTGTGTAGCGCCTAGATGTGCTCGATGGTGATCAATCTTAAACAAAAAAGCCTGCGATTAAGCAGGCTTTTAAATATTTCAATTCCGAGTTTTTACAGCACAATAATGCTTATAACCAAATAAGCAATAAAGGTCAGTGCGCCACCAAATAACGCATACGGTAGCTGCGTTTTAACGTGAGTGAGTAAGTCACACCCCGATGCAAGTGCCGACACTGCGCTGGTGTCGGATATAGGCGAACAGTGATCGCCAAATATACCACCGCCCAAAATAGCGCCGACCACAAGTGAAGGTGGTAGACCCAGTGCTTGTATGAGCGGTACGCCAATGGGGATAAGTATGGCAAACGTGCCCCACGATGTACCCGTAGTAAACGACATAACCGCCCCTGTTAAAAACAGCACGGGCACTATTAAGTAAATAGGTAAGTAGTCGCCTACCAATGACGCAACAAACACACCCGTACCTAGCTCTTTTAAGCTTGCACCTAACGTAAGCGAAAGCAAAACAATACTCACCAATGGCAGCAGTTCACCCATGCCTTTAAAGCCAGTATCAACCAATTGGTGGTGGGTAAATTGGCGCGAACTAATCATTAGTAAGTAAGCAACCACAATCGCGAGCACAGTTGCATATAATACCGATTTAGAGCCGCTACCTTCTGCCAACACACCGTTACCAGTGTAAAACATAAAGCCTACCATGCTGGCAATTAGCGTAAATAATGGCACTAACATAAAGCGCGCTTTAGAGCCTTTTACTTCTTCTTTTAGCTCGTTAGTTTGTAGCTCTAATTTTTGTTCGGCCTCTTTCATTGGGCCATGTACTTTATCAAACGCAATGGTGTAAAAAACAATAACCAAGGTAATTATGGCGTAAAAGTTATATCCAACGCTGCCCCACAATACCGATACCGCGGATTCGCCCAATTCGTAATTACCTAATAAGCCCAGTACAAATGCCCCCCAGCCGTTAAGCAGTATTAAAATACACACCGGGGCACTGGTACTATCAATAATGTAGGCAAGGCGTGCACGGCTCATTTTAAATTTGTCGAACAGGCCACGCGACAAAATACCCGACGTAAGCACGCTTAGGTTTGACTCTATAAACACCGCAACGCCAGTAAACATAGTTAAAAAGCCAACTTGGCGCTTACCTTTTGCAACCCCTTTGTTCATTAATAAATTAACCGTTGCCGCCACACCGCCAGATTCACGAATGTAGGCAAGTAAGGCTCCTATTAAAATACTAAATATGAGTATGCGGCTGTTACCCGGCGAACTTGCCACCGAAATAATACGCTCTATGGTATTTAAAAATGTTGTAAATACGCTATTTCCTTCCCCTTGTAGGGCAAGTAAAAACTCAGAAGACGCCACAGCAACTAGCAGCGCCATAATGACTTCTTTGCGCCAAAACACGATAGCAATCGCAATTAGCGGCGGTAAAATAGAATACCAATGCATAAAAAGTTAACCTTAATTATTAACAACCCGCGCTTAAACGCTTATATGTTAAGCCCAAAACTTAAAAAGTGGCTTAATGGAGTAAACCGCCTAGCTTAATGGATTGATGTTGCCAAGTCACCTGCAAATAAGCCATTGGGCGTAACTGTATTAGCCCATTTTAACCTATACGATAATTTATTGATTTAACAGCGCTTCGTAAACAAGCGATACCACAGATCCGTATTGTGCGGTTTCGAATTGTTTGCCTGTAAATTCATAACGTTTTTGTGTGCCTTTAATTGCAGTGTGGCGCGCGTTAGTAAGCAAAACAATGGCCAAGTCGTAAGCAGGATCGATTACTGTTACGGTGCCTGTCCAACCGGTATGGCCATACGCTTGTGAGCTGGCATAAGGGCCAAAGTGCCAACGCCGTGCTTGGTTATTGCCCGCAAGCCTAAAACCTAGGCCGTACGTTTCGTTAGTGCTTTGCGGCGTTAAAAACTGCGCTAAGGCACTTGCACTAAATAATTGTTGGTCGCCGTAGCCACCATTATTTAATAATAGCTGGCAAAGCACCGCTAAATCGTGGGCGTTACTAAATAACCCGGCATGCCCAGCAACGCCGCCAAACGAGTAAAATGCGCGTTCGTCATGAACTTGGCCTTGCAACACATGTGTTCGAATATTATCAAAAGTTATACGCCCATCGCGGGTGTTGCCGCTAAGTTCGGTGGCTGCAAATTGACTGCGCTCAAAGCCTTTTTTAAGTGGGTTAAATAGCGTGTTACTCAGTGCAAGGGGTGTATAAACGTGCTGCTCTAAGTACTCGTCTAGTGGCTGCCCTGTTATGCGCTCAACCAATACACCTAAAATCATGTAATCAATATCAGAATATACATGTTGCATTGGTTTTTTGTTATTAAGCGGCACTTTGGTGAGCAAAAGCTGTTTAGTGGTTTGGCTATTTTGAGAATAAAATGCATCGCCTTGCTGTGTATCTTTTCGGTGAAAATCAAACACGGGTGGGTAGCCTGCGCTGTGAGTAAGTAACTCTTTTACTGTACGTTGCTCTCGCCCACCGCCGATATATTCTGTTAAATAACTTTGCACGGGGTTGTTTATATTGAGTTGCCCTTCGTTTATTAGTTTCATGAGTGCAAAGTTAGTGGCAAATATTTTAGTGTTTGAGGCTAAGTCGAATAGAGTATTGGTTTGCATAGGCTCTGGGCGCAGTAGCATTAGTTCGTTTTGCTGGTACTGCTTTGCATCACCATAAGCTGTGAGTTTTATTAGCTCGCCATTTTTAACAACCGCCAGCACCGCACCAGGAAACCCCGCTTTAATATCACGCTCAATCAGTTCATCAACGTCAGTAAAATCAACTGGCTTGTTAGGCGTTAAATTTAATGTAGGAAATGCAAAACGCAGCGTTAAGCTTGCGCCTTTAGGTAAAATATTTTCTACCTTAAATGTGTTTATTCCATTATGAGTATGCGCCGCTAAGCTGTAATTATAAAGCGTATTAGTGGTTAACGTATTGGTAGCAAGTTTTTGATTGTTTATGTAAATATCGGCACTTTCGGCGCTGTGGTTTTGTATTAATAATTGGCCGCGCCCTTTATACGCTTTAAATGTGCCACGGTTATTTACATAAAACCGGCTACTTGGATTTGGCTCAGGAAAGCTGGCTACAACTTGTGCGTTTGGCAGCTCTATTAGCTGACTTTTAGTCAGCACTGGCTGCGATTTTAATGGGTTATGTGTACTACCACAGCCTACAATAATTAAACTCAAAGCGGCTAACCATGCGTTTTTTATTAAGCGAGTATTTTTTAAAATAAATAACATGGTTAAGCCTTACTCATATAACAAATAAGGCGCTCGTTGCGCTTTAAATTGTGTAAGGCCACGTTGCCAACTTTGCTTTATTTGCGCAGCCGACTGCCCTGCCTCTATAGCTAAACGCAGTTTATTAGTACCTGCCAATTTATCCATAAAACCAGCGCGTTCAAAAAAGTCGACGTTATGTTTATTAAGGGTGGCGTAGGCGTTTATTAAGTACGTTAAATTTAGCCCTGCGGCGTTTACTTGCCTTAAATCAAGGCCATGTATCGTTGTATTTTTAAATTTAGGGTTTAAAGCAGCGCCTTTAATAGCCCGCGGTGTAAAATTAAAACCCCCTAATTTTACCGGCGAATAACCAATAACCTGAAACGCAAAATCGGTGCCGCGGCCAATACTCACAGGAGTTGCTTCAAAAAAGCACAACGATGGGTAAAGCGCGATTGATTGATCGTTTGGTAAATTAGGACTGGGTTTTACAGGTAAGCTATAACGGGTTGTGCGTGTGTAACGATCAACGGGGATCACGGTGAGCTTTAGATCGGTGGCTTTATTGATCCAGCCCTCGCCTTTGATCATGTAAGCCAGCTCGCCTACCGTCATACCATGCAATACAGGGATTGGGTGCATGCCTACAAACGATTTAAATTCGTGCTCAAGAATTGGCCCGTCAATATAGGCAATATTGGGGTTTGGCCTATCAAGCACTATAAATTCAACACCTTGCTCAGCCGCAGCCTCCATCATGTAATGCATAGAGCTTATATAGGTATAAAAACGTACACCCACATCTTGAATATCAAAAACAATAACATCTACATTGCTAAGAGCTTCAGCGCTTGGCTTTTTGTTTTTGCCGTAAATAGAAATTAGTGGAATGCCGGTTTTGCTATCTATGGCGTTTTTAACATGAGCACCGGCGTCATGATCGCCTCTAAAACCATGCTCGGGTGCAAAAATTTTGGTTATGTTTATATTTTTACTAAGCAGGCTGTCAACCAAGTGTGCTTGCCCTACTAAAGAGGTTTGATTTACCACTAACCCAACACGTTTATTTTGTAATTGCGGTAAGTACACTGCCGGCTGTTCAGCCCCTACGGTTACTGAATGCTTTGCTTCATTCGCGTGTGTGGTAATAGTAAAAAGCGCACTTAAACTCAACAAAAATATAAAAAATACAGTTTTAAACATACAGCAAGATCCTTTTAAACAAGGTGTTTAAAATACCACAGCTTAAGTTAAAGAGCAGCGAATGCTTTTGAGTCGATACATAAGTAATTAGAAACTACGCTTCTCACGTGAGCAAGCTCTACGTCTACGACGATTTAAGCTTCAGCGTTTAATCACTCATAGTGGTTTTGAACTACTCATTTACTCCTCTTTTATTTCTCTTTGTGCAGTTATGTTTAAAAGCGTTATTCACAAAGAGGTTTAGAGACGCTGCGCTTTTAAAGAAGTGACTAAATGGAAGATTTGGCAGTATGTATCATTAGGTTTAACTGATATCTGAAAGCTTTCTCAAATTTCAGGCATAAAAAAACCGACTTAGTGTCGGCTTATGTATGAAAGTGGTGGGCGCAGGACGTATCTTGTAAGAGTGAACCTCTGACCGTCTGGTTCGTAGCTAGCTACTTTGCCATATTCACTTTATTTCAGGCACAAAAAAACCGACTTAGCGTCGGCTTATGTATGAAAGTGGTGGGCGCAGGAGGATTCGAACCTCCGACCGCCTGGTTCGTAGCCAGGTACTCTATCCAGCTGAGCTATGCGC
>NZ_JAWJBQ010000029.1:0-38990 GCF_046535955.1 Pseudoalteromonas sp. SIMBA_162
TGGCTGGGATACCAGGATTTGAACCTGGGAATGCCAGGATCAAAACCTGGTGCCTTACCGCTTGGCGATATCCCAACAATAAACAACTGATAGTTTTAATTCTTATCAAGAATAATGGTGCGGAAGGAGAGACTTGAACTCTCACATCCTAAGATACTGGAACCTAAATCCAGCGCGTCTACCAATTCCGCCACTCCCGCACACAAGGTAGTTATTTTAAACTCTTCATTGAGCAACAAAAAATAAATGGTGGCTAAGACGGGATTTGAACCTGTGACCCCATCATTATGAGTGATGTGCTCTAACCAGCTGAGCTACTTAGCCATCTTTTTTGTTAGCACTTCATCGCTGAGTGCGGGGCGTATTATGCTGACATGACCCAAATTCGTCAACACCTTTTTTGCAAAAAAACGCTTAACTGTGTTTGTTTGCAGGAAAATTAAGCTAACAGGCTAAATTTTAATAAAAACGCCGTTTTTTTAACACCGATTAAAGAGGAAGTATAACAGGTTGCGCTTTTTTAAAATTAACTTAGTGTTATTTATTCCCAAAAGCTGACAGTGTATATACGTTTAAAAAACAAAAAAGGCTCGTAAAAACGAGCCTTTAAAATTTATTTCCCTAAATAGAGGGAATAAATACTTATACGTTAAACAGGAAGTTCATTACATCGCCATCTTTAACAATGTACTCTTTACCTTCTTGGCGCATTTTACCCGCTTCTTTTGCACCACTTTCACCTTTACAGTTAATGTAGTCGTCATAAGCAATGGTTTGTGCACGGATAAATCCACGTTCAAAATCGGTATGAATTTTACCAGCAGCTTGCGGCGCTGTTGCACCTACAGGAATTGTCCAAGCTCGCACTTCTTTTACGCCTGCGGTAAAGTAAGTTTGTAGCTTGAGTAATTCGTAGCCGCCTCGAATTACAAGGTTAAGGCCTGGCTCTTCTAAGCCAAGGTCAGCCATAAATTCGAGTTTGTCTTCATCATCAAGTTCAGATAACTCAGATTCGATTGCTGCGCACACAGGGACAACCACAGCGCCTTCTGATTCAGCTATAGCGCGAACGCGGTCAAGTAGTGGGTTATTCTCAAAACCATCCTCTGCTACGTTTGCAATATACATAGTTGGTTTGATAGTTAAGAAGTTGATAGAGCTGATAGCTGCTTTTTCTTCTTTAGTTAATTCTAACGATCGAAGTGTAAGGCCTTCATCAAGGTGTACTTTTACTTTTTCAAGCGCCGCATTTTGTTCTTTTGCGTCTTTATCGCCGCCTTTCGCTTTTTTAGCATTACGGAACATCGCTTTCTCAGCGCTGTCCATATCAGCAAGTACTAACTCAGTATTGATCACGTCAATATCGTCAGCAGGGTCAATTGTTCCTGCAACGTGAATTACGTTTTCGTCTTCAAAACAACGTACTACATGACCAATTGCATCAGTTTCACGAATATTCGCTAAGAACTGATTACCAAGGCCTTCACCTTTTGATGCGCCTTTTACAAGGCCAGCAATATCAACAAACTCCATACTTGTAGTAAGAATACGTTGTGGGTTTACAATTTTAGCAAGCTCGTCCAAGCGAGGATCTGGAACAGGTACCACACCTGTATTAGGCTCAATGGTACAAAAAGGAAAATTAGCGGCTTCAATACCCGCTTTAGTTAATGCATTGAAAAGCGTTGATTTACCTACGTTAGGCAAGCCAACGATGCCACATTTAAAACCCATAGTAAGATACCTTGTTTAGAATTCGTTTAACCGTACACTTGGACTCAAGTTTATTAGGGTTTAAACGAATGAAGTCTGTTTTGTGCTTTTAGCACGCCGTCTTTTGCAAGTATTTCCATACAACGAACTGCTTCATCTACAGCAGCATCCATTTTTTCTTGGTCAACCTTTGGCGCTTTTCCAAGCACCCAGCCGGTAACCATTTCACGATGTCCTGGATGACCTATGCCAACACGTAAACGCATAAAATCTTTTTGATTTGCCATTTTTGCCATAATGTCTTTTAAGCCATTATGACCACCGTGTCCGCCCCCTTTTTTTAATTTGGCGACACCGGGCTCTAAATCCATCTCGTCATGTGCAACTAAGATATTTTCAACAGGGATTTTGAAAAAGTTGGCTAAACTACTGACCGCTTTACCACTTAAATTCATGTAAGTAGTGGGGATCAATAATTTGAATTCTTGGCCTTGGATTATCACTTTGCCAGTAAGGCCGTGATATTTAGGATCGTGTTTTAGCGTACAATTGTAGCGTGCTGCGAGTTGCTCGATGAACCAAGCACCTGCATTGTGGCGTGTATTTGCGTATTGTGGGCCTGGATTAGCCAGGCCCACAAGCATTTGAATAGAATTCAAGGTGCGAGACCTTAAATATTATTCTGCAGCGTCTGAAGCTTCTTCGTCTTCAGCTGGAGCTGCTTTGTTTGCTTTGATTGTAACTACTGAAAGGTCATGGCCTTCGCCTTTACCTAATTCAACAGACGCAACGCCTGCAGGTAGTTGTAAATCAGAGATATGGATTGAATCACCAGCTACTAACTCAGAAACATTTACTTCAATGAATTCTGGTAATGCTTTTGGAAGACAAGAAATTTCAACATCAGTTAACTGGTGAACAACAGTTGCGCCAGCTTTAGTTACGATTTCTTCACCGATGAAGTGAAGAGGAACTTTAGTTGTTAATTTATGAGTTGCGTCTACACGTTGGAAATCAAGGTGAGTAAGCTTAGGCTTGAATGGGTGACGTTGAATATCTTTTAAGATAGCTTCAACTTTCTCGCCGCCTACATTAAGTGTAAGAATATGAGTGTAAAAACCTTCGTCTTCTTGTGCTTTGATCATATCTTTATGAGCAAAAGTAAGAGATAAAGCTTCTTTGTCAGCTCCGTAAAGGATTGCAGGAACTTTGTCTTCGCGACGTAGGCGGCGGCTCGCACCAGTACCAGTTTCTACGCGAAGTTCAGCGTCATATGTATAAGTTGTGTTAGACATGATGTCTCCAATTATTTAAAAGTTTAGGGCCTTTGCGACCAAGGTCCCTAGCCAAAAGGCGCGCTATCATACCACTGTGATTCAGTAAAATATACATAGCATACAAAAAAAGCGCCAAAAGGCGCTTTTGTTTTCAGCAAATACCTGAGATTAGTGCTCAAACATTGCTGAAATAGATTCTTCGTTGCTAATACGACGAATAGTTTCTGCTAACATATCAGCAAGCGTTAGCACTTTTACTTTATCAAGCGCTTTAAGTTCATCAGATAATGGAATTGAGTCGGTTACAATAACTTCGTCAATAACAGAATCACGTAAATTTTCAGCTGCTTTACCTGATAAAATAGGGTGAGTTGCATAAGCAAATACGCGTTTAGCACCATGTTCTTTAAGTGCTTCAGCGGCTTTACATAACGTACCACCAGTATCAATCATGTCATCAACAATGATACAGTCACGGCCTTCTACATCACCAATAATATGCATTACCTGAGAAACATTTGCTTGTGGGCGGCGTTTATCAATAATAGCCAAATCAGTATCGTCTAATAGTTTTGCAATTGCACGTGCGCGCACTACACCACCAATATCTGGAGAAACAATAACAACATCATCAAAATGACGTTCTTTCATATCTTCAAGTAATACAGGGCTACCAAATACATTATCTACTGGTACATCAAAGAAGCCTTGAATTTGCTCTGCGTGTAAATCAACCGTAAGTACACGGTCTACACCTACACTCGATAAGAAATCGGCAACAACTTTAGCAGTGATTGGTACGCGGGCAGAACGTACGCGACGGTCTTGGCGGGCATAACCAAAATAAGGAATGACGGCAGTAATACGACCCGCAGATGCGCGACGAAGAGCATCAACCATAACGATAAGTTCCATAAGGTTATCGTTTGTAGGGGCACAGGTTGATTGCAAGATAAAAACATCCGAGCCACGAACATTTTCATTAATTTGAACACTGATCTCACCGTCGCTAAAACGGCCAACAACAGCATCGCCTAATTCAATATATAAACGTTTTGCAACTTTTTGAGCTAACTCAGGTGTTGCGTTACCAGCGAAGAGCTTCATGTCAGGCACGGTAGGGTTCCTCAGGCACTGAAATTTTGGACTAACGAGCAATGATAAAAATCATTACGAGTTAACTTATGATTACTTTTACGTTACTTCATTGATCGAAAATGGCGGTTAACTCCGTATGAGCAGGGGAGATATTAGCATTTGACGCTACAAATCCCTGCCAAGTATGGGGGAGGTTAGCAAGTACATGGCTTGCTTGAGCTTGTGTATCAAACTCTACAAAACAACATGAACCTGTTCCGGTCATCTTCGACGGAGAGTATTTTAGCAACCACTGGAGGGTTTTTTCAACCTCGGGGCATAGCTTTTTAACTAAAGGCTCACAATCGTTGTACAAAGTTTGCTGTTTCCAGTCACCTGAGATTTTTGGTGTATCGCGTTTTAAGTCGGGGTGAGTGAATATTTTAGCGGTGCTTACATGCTGGTTTGGGTGCACAACACAGTACCATTTTTGCGCAAGTTCAACACGGTGTAGTTTTTCCCCAATGCCTTGCGCAATGGCGCTTTCACCACGTATAAATACAGGCACATCAGCCCCTAATTGTAAGCCTAAATTAGCAAGTTTATTAATGTCGTAATTAATATTCCACAGTTTATTGAGCGCTAATAGTGTTGTTGCCGCATCAGACGATCCCCCTCCAACACCTCCTCCCATAGGCAGTCGTTTTATCAAATTTATTTTTACACCGTGCTTTGTTTTAGTATCAGTTTGTAACATTAAAGCAGCTTTATAGATGAGATTATCTTCAAGTGGTATGCCTTTAGTATCACCAGTGATTGAAATTGATGGTTCATCTGTTAACTCAAAAGAGAGCTCATCGCCGAAGTTTAAGAAAGTAAATAAGGTTTCTAATTCGTGATAACCGTCATCTCGGCGCGCATTGATATGTAAAAATAAATTGAGTTTTGCAGGTGCAATAAGTGAAAAAAAGGTTTTGCTATTCATAGTTAATTAAATTGCCAGTCATATAGTTGAATTTTAATTTTAATTTTTTGGTGTTTGAGCGTCAGTTTTGTAGGCAACCAATAACCAGCGGTTTGTATATAATCAGCATAGTTTATTTGCCATTGTTTACTTTCATTATCCAACCAAAGTACTTGCTTCGAACGGCCAAGTTCATCAACTTGTAACGATTGTGAATCAATAGTGCCTTTAAGCCAGTCATCAGCATTATTAACAGGTAAAGCAAAGCCAGTTAAGCGCTTAAGCAGCGCAGATGCATTGGTATCTACATAAACTTTATCGTCAAATTCAAGCTCAGCAACATTGCGCGACTGTTTTAGTTGTAAAATGCGTGTGCCAATAAATGAAGTCAGTACTAAATTATTGTTATTTTCTTGTTGCTGCCAATTTAAGTTTGCAGATTGGCGCTCATCGGGACTAATAAAAGCAAGTTTCCCCTCTACATGCCAAGTTTTTTGATTGGCGAGTTGACCTTTCCAGTTGTCGTAAATTGCTGTTTTATTTGGTAATTGTTGCGCGCAGCCACTTAAAAACATAAAAGTTATAGCTAATATTAAATAATGTCTAATCAAATGTTGTTCCTTACTTTCCATATTCCGCTGATTTTTGGTAAAATTGCCGCCTTTAAAGTAGGGCTCAGCAATATTTGGCAAACATGACCATAATAGCACTAGGTATAAATCACAAAACTGCTTCCGTAGAACTGCGTGAAAAAGTGGCTTTTTCGCCTGAGCAAATGTCAGAGGCGTTGCAGCAATTAAGTGGCCATGCCGACTTTAATGAAGCTGTGATCGTGTCTACCTGTAACCGAACAGAAATCTATTGTAGCCTTGCTCAGCAAAATTCCCAAACACTGTTAGCATGGCTTGCCAGTTTCCATGGTTTAGATGAACAGGAACTGAGTAATAACATTTATTGCCACGAGGGCAATCAAGCAATTAACCATTTAATGCGCGTTGCCTGCGGTTTAGATTCGCTTGTGTTAGGTGAACCGCAAATTTTAGGGCAAATTAAACAAGCCTATAATAGTGCTAAAACCCATGATGCAGTGGGTGTTACGTTTGATCGTTTGTTTCAAAAGACATTTTCGGTTGCTAAAGAGGTCCGAACTGAAACTAATATAGGCGCCAGTGCAGTTTCGGTGGCGTTTGCGGCTGTTAATTTAGCTAAGCATATTTATGGCAAGCTTGATAAAACCAATGTGTTATTAATAGGTGCAGGCGAAACAATAGAGCTTGTTGCTAAGCATTTGTATCAAAATGAGCCACAAAATATAACAGTAGCCAATAGAACGATTGAACGAGCACGAAACCTTGCTGATGAAGTGTCGGCAGATGTCATTGCATTAGCGCAGTTGCCAGAGCGTTTGCATAACGCAGATATTATAATAAGCTCAACGGCCAGTACACTGCCTATTATTGGTAAAGGGGTTGTGGAGCAAGCACTAAAGCAGCGTCGTAACAAACCGATGTTGTTTATTGATATTGCGGTACCGCGCGACATTGAAAGCCAAGTTGGTGAGCTAGATGCGGCTTATTTATACTCGGTTGACGACTTACAAACAATTGTAAGTGAAAATATGGCAGCGCGAGAACAAGCTGCACAGCAGGCACAAATAATTATTACTGAGCGCACTAAAGAGTTTTGTATGTGGATGCGTTCACTCGATTCTGTGGGGTTAATTCGTCACTATCGAAACGATGTTCAAACAATTAAGTCGGAATTAGTAGAAAGAGCAGTTAGCCAGCTTTCTAGTGGTAAAGACGCAGAAAAAGTAATTTTAGAATTGGCCAATAAGTTAACCAACCGCTTAATGCACGCGCCTACCCGTGCCATTCAAGATGCGGCTAAAAAAGGTGAAGTGGCTCAATTAAATCAGTTGAAAAAAATGTTAGGTATTGATCAGGAATAACCGTTAAATGAAAGAGTCTGTTTATAATAAATTAGAAACGCTAGTAGAGCGCTACGAAGAAGTACAAGCACTGTTGAGCGACCCGTCGGTTATTAGCGATCAAAATCGCTTTCGTGGCCTTTCAAAAGAATACTCTGAGCTTGAAGAAATAGTTAAAACTTTTTTAGCATATCAACAAACAAAAGAAGATTTAGCAAGCGCTGAAGAGATGCTTAAAGACTCAGACCCTGATATGCGAGAAATGGCACAGGAAGAGTATAAAGAAGCCAAAGCACAAATATTAAGTCTTGAAGATGAAATTCAGGTATTAATGCTTCCTAAAGATCCAAAAGATAATAACAATGTATTTTTAGAAGTCCGCGCAGGTACAGGGGGTGATGAAGCCGCTATTTTTGCCGGTGATTTATTTAGAATGTACAGCCGTTTTGCTGAAACGCAAAAGTGGAAATTAGAAGTAGTAACTACCAATGAAGGTGAACACGGTGGTTACAAAGAAGTCATTGCTAACATTAGCGGTGAAGGCGTATACGGTAAGCTTAAATTTGAGTCTGGCGTACACCGTGTACAACGTGTACCAGAGACTGAATCGCAAGGTCGTGTTCATACATCGGCGTGCACCGTAGCGGTAATGGCAGAAATTCCAGAAGCTGAAGCAATTGAAATTAACACCGCAGATATAAAAGTAGATACTTTTAGAGCATCGGGTGCAGGTGGCCAGCACGTAAATAAAACTGACTCAGCAATTCGTATTACGCATTTACCTACTGGTGTGGTTGTTGAATGTCAAGATGAGCGTTCGCAACATAAAAACCGTGCTAAAGCGATGTCAGTACTTGCAGCACGTTTACAGCAAGCTGAAGATGAGAAGCGTCATGCAGCAGAAGCCTCTGAGCGTCGTAATTTAGTTGGTAGTGGTGACCGTTCTGAACGTATTCGTACATATAACTATCCGCAGGGACGTATAACCGATCACCGTATCAACTTAACGCTGTACCGCTTAAATGAAGTTGTAGCGGGTGATTTAGGTGCCATTGTAGACCCATTAATGCAAGAGCACCAAGCTGATTTACTTGCCGCAATGGGCGATGAGTAATAGTGAATCAAACTCTCGAGCAAGCTGTTGCTGCTGGCGCTAATTTATTAGCGCAAAGCAGCGAAAGTGCGAAATTAGACGCACAGGTATTACTTCTTCATGTTCTTGATAAACCACGTAGCTATCTTTTTACTTGGCCCGAAAGGTTGCTCAGTACAGAGCAACAAAACACCTTTGACACTCTTTGCGCTCGGCGATTAAACGGCGAACCTGTAGCGCATATTACAGGGCAACGTGAGTTTTGGAGTTTAACTTTAGAAGTCAATGCAACAACGTTAATTCCGCGGCCAGATACTGAAACATTAGTTGAGGCTGCACTTGGTTTAGGAATTTCGGAAAATGCAAAAGTTTTGGACTTGGGAACAGGTACTGGGGCAATTGCATTGGCATTGGGTAGTGAAATGCCTTTGTGGAATATTACAGCGGTAGATAAAGTGACTGACGCTGTAGCGCTTGCAACTCGGAATCAACAGCGTCTAGGACTTGGTAATGTGCGTGTTAAACAAAGCAATTGGTTCAGCTCACTTGATAATGAATATTTTGATCTTATAGTTACCAACCCACCGTACATAGAAAGTAGTAACGAACATTTGGCTCAAGGCGATGTGCGATTTGAACCTTTATCCGCCTTAGTTGCTGAAGATTCAGGAATGTCTGATATTAAACAAATAATTACACAATCACGTGACTATTTGCTATCTAGTGGCTATCTTCTAATAGAGCACGGTTATGACCAAGGTTTTTCTGTTCGTGAATTTTTTAAAACGATGGCCTTTGTTAATATTAAAACGATAAAAGATCTTGGTGAAAATGACCGTGTAACGCTCGCACAGTGGCCATAATAAGCTTAATTATTACTGCATCCGTGTGTTAAATGTGTCATGTAGGAATTCTAATTATGATGGGTGACTTTTTATTTTCAGATGAGCCAGATACACCGGTAGATAACACCGATTTGGGCACCTGGAAAGTACTAATCGTTGATGACGAACCTGAAGTTCATGCAGTTACTAAATTGGCATTGAGTGATTTTGAGTTTCAAAATAAACGTTTAGAATTTATCAGCGCGTATTCTGGCGCTGAGGCTAAAACTTTAATTGATGAACATAAAGACGCAGCAATTGTTTTACTTGATGTTGTAATGGAAACAGACGATGCAGGCCTGCAAGTTGTAAAATATATTCGTGAAACCGCAAAAAATAACCACATTCGTATTATTTTACGTACCGGCCAACCTGGTCAGGCACCAGAACGCCAAGTAATAGTTAATTTTGATATTAACGACTACAAATCAAAAACAGAACTCACCGCACAAAAATTGTTTACAGTTATCATGTCGAGCCTTCGTTCGTACCGCGATATTATTTCAATAGAACAATCTCGTGTTGGCCTTGAGAAAATAATAACTGCATCACGCAATATTTTTTCTGCACATTCAATAGAGCATTTTATAGAAGGAGTGATGCAGCAACTTACATCATTGCTTGGTATTTCAGATCAGGCTATGTACGCGACCACCCTTGTTGCACAAAACCCAGCATCTCAGAACAATAAAATGATTATTTGTTCAGGTACCGGTGAGTTTGAAAAAAGTGAAGGTAAAGAGCTTGAAGAGGTGCTACACGCAGAGCAACTAAGCGCATGCCAAGAAGCGTTAAATAATCAGTCTATTATCTACAAAGATAATTACCTATTTGCTTATTGCAGCAGTGAATATAACCACAGCTCAATGCTGTTTATCACAGGCATTCCAAATACACTAACCGATACACAACGCAACCTCGTTGAAATTTTTGCTCAAAATGTACAATTAGCCTTTGAAAATGTTCAGTTACAATCAGAGATTGAGGCCACGCAACAAGAGCTTGTTTACAGATTAAGTGAAGCGGTTGAACAACGCTCTACTGAAACAGGTAATCATGTAAAACGTGTTGCACATATTTGCCATGCTTTGGCGCTTGGTTATGGTTTATCTAAACAGCAAGCTGATTTGATTAGATTAGCTGCGCCTTTGCATGATGTAGGTAAAGTAGGTATCCCCGATTCGGTATTAAATAAGCCCGCAAGGCTTGATGCACCAGAGTGGGAAGTAATGAAAACCCACACTGATAAAGGCTATGGGATTTTAAAAGGATCAGCACATGAAATTGTAAGTGCAGGTGCCACTATAGCCAAGGAACATCACGAAAAGTGGGATGGTTCTGGTTACCCTGAAGGTTTAGCAGGGAATAAAATTAATATATTCGGCCGCATTGTGGCATTGGCTGATGTATATGATGCGTTAAGGCATAAACGCTGCTATAAAGATTCATGGACGCTCGAGCGTGTTGTTGAAGAGATAAACGCACAAAAAGGCACGCATTTTGAACCAAAGTTAGTTGATGTTTTTAACGCAAACCTTGATGAACTTGAAATAATTATCAAACGTTACCCAGATTAATTTTATATAAATAGAAGAACAGAGGCATATGGATTATTTAGCAGTAAAGCACTCACACATGGCAATAGCAGCATTGAGTGTAGTTTTATTTTATATTCGATCTTTTTCACGAATGGGCAGTGGCAAAATTGCTCGCAATAAAGTTGTATTTATTGGTAGTCATAGCATGGATACATTACTTTTAATTTCTGCATTTACACTCATGTATATGGGGAAGATAAACCCGTTTGAACAATATTGGTTATTAGAAAAAATTATATTAGTGGTTGCTTATATTGCTATTGGAATTATAAGCGCTAAGCAAACTAATTTTTTGGCTAAAATATCTTACCTTATTGTAAATACGTTTGTTATTTTAGCTATTGGTTATTTGGCAACAGCCAAGTCAGCATTACTACTTTAAGCCTTAAATAAATTTACCGAGCTTTAGTATCTCTAAAGCTCGAATATTCCCTCCATGCATTTGATCAAGTATATTTCGTTATTGGAATATATGGGTAGAATTAGGTAAACTACGCGTTCGTTTTCTAGAAATGTTGCAGTATTGATGACCACTTTTGGGTTTGATGAACACGATGACTCTTATATTGATGATGCTTACGATGACTTTACCCCTGCGGCAATTTATCGTTGTATTAAGGCTGAATCGAAATGGGATCCACAACTAGACTTAACAGCCGCTTTTGATGTTCTTGCTGATTTTGAAAAACAAATTAATGCATTATGTATTGTTGTACCCGACTCTCATGAACGCTTAGATAAGTTGCTAGACACCTTTTACAGTACATGGCTATTTAGCGCTTCGAGTTTAAAAGTACCTGAGCATAAATTAAATAGCCTAAGCTACACCCTAACTATGCGTAGCGGCTCGCCAACTACTCTGGCAATTTTACTTTGTCATTTTTTACAACAGGCTAACCTCGATGCCAGTATGAGTCTAAATCAAGGTGATATAGGTGTTCATATTGCTATGAGCGATGAAGAAGGCTATTTGGTTGAGCCAAGTAGCGGTCAGCAAAGTTGGTATATTATTCCTGAAAATGCTGATGAAGCTGAAGGGCAAGAACAAGAGCCCTTAGAACTTATTTTTGACGATGAAGTTTATAAGCTTTTCTTAGCGCAGCAAAAGTGGTCTTTCATTAGTGAAAATAAATTTGGCCACGCATTAACATGCGTTGAAATGTTAATGGAATTAATTGGCGACGACCCCTACGAAAGGCGTGACAGAGGGTATTTATTAAATCAGCTCGATTGCCCTAAAATGGCCCGAGATGATCTACAATTTTTTGTAGATGAATGCCCAGATGATCCAGCAATAGAAATCATCCAGCACCAAATTGAAGAATTAGAAGATAATAATAAAACTCACCATTAATATTAGGGAATACCATGGTCGAAACACAAAGCGCATTAATCACCAATGATGCAGTTGTGCTTGGTTTACTTGCGGTTATTTTGGGGTTTATATTTAAAACCTCAAACAGCGAGCGCCCAGCATTAAAAACGTTCTATAAATATGTACCGGCTTTATTACTTTGCTACTTTTTACCTTCTTTGCTTAATACGTTTGGTATTGTCGATGGTAATAAATCGAATGTTTATTACGTTGCTTCACGCTATTTATTACCTGCCTGTTTGATACTTTTAACTATTAGCATTGATTTAAAAGCGATTTTAAACTTAGGCCCTAAAGCACTAATTATGTTTTTAGTAGGAACGCTCGGTATTGTTATCGGCGGACCCCTGGCTATATTAGTTGTGAGCGCGGTAGACCCTACAATTGTAGGCGGGCATGGGCCAGATGCTGTATGGCGCGGCATGACCACCGTAGCTGGAAGCTGGATTGGCGGTGGTGCAAACCAAGCCTCAATGAAAGAAATGTTTGAGGTGGGCGGCGATATTTTTTCAGTGATGGTCACCGTTGATGTCATAGTGGCTAATATTTGGATGGCAGTTTTGTTACTAATGGCAGCTAACCATAAGAAAATTGATGCTGCTACAGGAGCAGACACCAGCGCCATTGAAGATTTAAAGCAGCGTGTTGAAAAATACCATGCAGAGCATGCGCGCATGCCAACGCTGAATGACTACATGACATTGCTTGCTATTGCATTTGGTATTACTGGTTTAGCCCATTTTTGCGCAGACTTTTTAGGGCCGTTTTTCGCTAATAACTATTCATGGGCAAAAGAGTACAGTTTAACCAGTAAGTTTTTCTGGCTAATTGTCATTTCAACTACCATTGGTATTAGTTTGTCTTTTACTAAAATAAGACAGATTGAAGCATTTGGTGCATCTAAAGTAGCCTCAAGCTTTTTATACATTTTAGTTGCCTCAATTGGCTTACATATGAATGTAACCGCTATTTTTGATAACCCGGGCTTGTTTTTAGTGGGGGCTATTTGGATGCTAGTACATGCTGGTTTAATGTTGCTTGTTGCAAAATTAATTAAAGCACCGCTTTTTTATATGGCAGTAGGCTCGCAAGCTAATGTCGGAGGCGCAGCGTCTGCGCCTGTTGTTGCGTCAGCATTTCACCCTTCGCTTGCGCCTGTCGGTGTTTTACTGGCTGTATTAGGTTACGGAGTGGGTACATACATGGCTTATATTTGTGGATTAATGTTGCAAGCAGTTGCACCTTAAGGAATTAAAATGAAAGATCAAATTATCAAAATTAATGATATTGAATTAGCAAACAACAAACCGTTTGTTTTATTTGGTGGTATGAACGTTTTAGAGTCGCGCGATTTAGCCATGCGCATTGCAGAGCATTATGTAGAAGTGACGACAAAGCTAAACATACCATATGTGTTTAAAGCATCATTTGATAAAGCTAATCGTTCTTCAATCAACTCGTACCGTGGTCCGGGAATGGAAGAAGGGTTAAAAATATTTGAAGAAATTAAAAACACCTTCAATATTCCTCTTATCACTGACGTTCACGAACCGCATCAAGCGGCGCCGGTTGCTGAAGTGGTTGATGTTATTCAGTTGCCTGCTTTTTTAGCCCGTCAAACAGACCTAGTTGTTGCTATGGCAAAAACAGGTGCGATTATCAATGTTAAAAAGCCGCAATTTTTAGCACCACATGAAATGCGCCACATCATTACTAAATTTAATGAGGCTGGTAATAATAATATTGCACTTTGTGAGCGTGGCTCTAGCTTTGGGTATAATAACCTGGTTGTTGATATGTTAGGTATGGATGACATGAAAGCAATGGCACCAGTTATTTTTGATGCAACGCATGCGCTGCAACGCCCAGGTGGTCGTGCAGATTCAGCTGATGGGCGTCGAGCTCAAGCGGCAGAGTTAGCCAGAAGTGGAATGGCTTTGGGGATCGCTGGTTTATTTATAGAAGCACATCCAAACCCTAATGAAGCAAAGTGTGATGGACCATGTGCATTAGCCCTAAGCAAATTAGAAGGCTATCTATCGCAAATGAAAGCGGTAGATGATTTGGTTAAGAGTTTTGCGCCGTTAGATACCAGCGCTAGCGACTTATAAAAAGTAACCGCATAATAAAAAGCGACATTAGTCGCTTTTTTTATACCTTAAATATACTCTTTCTCGTCATGGGTATATAATTCATGCATAAGAAAAACTAATTCAAAGCTTGGTTATTATGTCAAGACGAGTCCCCCCATTAAACGCACTCAAAGCATTTGAAGCTGCAGCAAGGCATTTAAGCTTTACAAAAGCCGCAGAAGAGCTTTATGTAACGCAAGCAGCTGTCAGTCATCAAATAAAAACACTCGAAGAACATTTAGGTTTAAAGCTATTTTTACGAAAAAATCGCTCGTTATTATTAACGGAAGAAGGCCAAGGTTATTTTTTAGATATTAAAGAAATTTTTACGCAACTGATTGATGCTACAGAAAAGTTACTTGCGCGAGGAGCTAAAGGCTCATTAACGGTAAGTTTAACCCCTAGTTTTGCAATTCAATGGTTAGTGCCTCGTTTAAGTTTATTTAATGAGTTACACCCTGAAATTGACGTAAGAATAAAAGCACAAGACCAAGACGAAAATTCGTTAAGTGACGATGTCGATATTGCCATTTACTACGGGCGTGGCCACTGGAATGGAGTGCAAGCTTATAAGTTACATACAGAGTATTTAGTGCCATTGTGCAGCCCTATGTTATTGAGTGGCCCCAAACCACTTGATCAACCCAGTGATTTAGCACAGCACACCTTATTGCATGACACTACACGTAAAAATTGGAAAACGTGGATGAAAACTGCGGGTGTACGTAATGTACAAGTAAATCAAGGGCCTATATTTAGCCACTCTTCTATGGTGCTTCAAGCTGCCGTTCATGGTCAAGGCGTTGCAATTGGGAATAGTGTGTTAGCTAAACCAGATATTGATGCAGGGCGACTAGTTATTCCATTTAGCCACAGTCTAGAAAGTAAAAACGCTTACTATTTGGTGCTTCGTGAATCACAAACTGAATTGGGAAAAATAGTGTCATTTAAAGAATGGATGCTAAGTTTGGTTGAACAAGAGCAAGAGTATTAATCATGATTGAATGGTTCAAAAGTCAAAGCCAAACCGCAATTGCACAGTTTATTTTTGCCCATGGTGCTGGTGCTGGCAGTGATTCTGACTTTATGCAGCACGTGGCTGCACTGATCAGTGAGCAGGGTGTTGATGTTGGTTTATTTGATTTTGAATATATGCAAATTGCAAAGCAAACCGGCAAGCGACGCCCACCAGAGCGTGCTCCCAAGTTGCTTACATACTATGAGCAAGTATTAACGCATGCTCAACCTAAATTACCCTTGTTTATTGGCGGTAAATCAATGGGGGGGCGAATGGCGTCAATGCTTGCATGCACAACTAAACAGCCGATCAAAGGCGTTATTGCATTTGGTTACCCATTTCATCCACCAGGTAAACCAGACAAGCTGCGTACAGAACACTTTGCTGATATTCCTTGTCCTTTTTTAGTGTTGCAAGGTGAGCGAGATACATTTGGTACGCGTGAAGAACTAAAAACGCTGGCAATGCCAAAACAGCCCGACTATGTATGGCTGGCTGATGGTGACCATTCATTAAAACCACGTAAAAAAAGTGGCATTACTGAATTAGAAAACCGCCAAATAGCAGCTTCTAGTACAGCACAATTTATAAACAAAATGTTGGGTAAATAATGACAAAACTATTTTTAATGGCAGGCAGTTTATTTTGTATGCTTTCGGTTATGTTGGGGGCTTTTGCCGCTCACGGACTAAAAAGTCGTCTATCAGAATATTCGATAGGTGTGTTTAAAACAGCCGCTGAGTATCAAATGGTGCACGGTTTAGCATTAATTGCAGTAGCTTTACTCTTAAAATGGGGTATTAACCTAAATTGGGCTGGCCATTTTTTTATAATAGGTACATTGCTTTTTAGTGGCAGCCTATATTTATTAGCACTGACAGGAATGAAGTGGTTAGGGCCAATTACTCCTCTTGGTGGGGTGTGCTTTATTATTGGTTGGATTGTTATTTTAGTGCAAGTTGCACGATTTAAGTTTTAAAAAGTTTAAGGGTTATTATGTCTAGTGTTGTGATTTATTGTCGCAGTGGGTTTGAAAATGATGCAGCTGCTGAAATAACATTTCATGCTGCTGAGCAGGGTTTTGCAGGGTATGTAAAGGCAAAACCTAATACAGGTTACGTTATATATGAATGTTTTGAAGCGCAGCATAGCGACGAGATAATCAAAAAAATCGACTTCAAAAATATGGTGTTTGCTCGCCAGTGGTTTGCCGGCACATTATTAGAAGATATGCCTTTAGAAGACCGTGTAGGCGCAGTTGTGCAAGCAGCTAAAGATTTTCCTTTATGCGCTGAATTACGAGTAGAGACTCCTGATACAAACGAAGGAAAAGAACTACTTACTTTTTGTAAAAAAATATCCACACCGCTTAAAAAAGCACTAGAGAAACAAAACACCGTGTTGCGTGAGTCAAAGGCAAATCGGCCTGTGATGCATGTGTTATTTTTGGAAAATAATACCGCATATGTTGGCTATTCATACAGCTATAACAATTCACCCAACTTTATGGGGATTTTACGTTTGCGTATGCCAAACGATGGTCCTAGCCGTTCTACACTTAAACTTGATGAAGCGTTTAATGTGTTTATACCAGAGCAGCAAAGAGAAACACGTGTTGCTGCCGGTATGCGATGTGTTGACCTAGGCGCATGCCCAGGTGGTTGGACATACCAGTTGGTGCGCAGAGGCATGTTTGTTAATGCAATAGACAATGGACCAATGAATGATAACCTAATGGAAACAGGGCAGGTTAAGCATTTTAGAGAGGATGGCTTTAAATATCGTCCAGAGAAAAGAAACATTACTTGGCTTGTATGTGACATGGTAGAAAAACCAACCAAAGTAACAAGCCTAATGATTGACTGGGCAGTCAATGCCTATGCAAAAGAGCTTATTTTTAACCTTAAGTTACCAATGAAAAAGCGCTTTGACAGTGTATATGAGTGCTTAGCAATGATAAAAGAAGAGCTTGCTAAGTATGGTATTAGCTACGAATTACAAGCTAAGCATTTATACCATGATAGAGAAGAGATAACGGTACATTTGAATGTGACTAAAGTCCCTCAAAGTTTATACAGCTAATTGAAGACAAAAAATGGGCTGTTAGGCCCATTTTTATATACACACTGTTACTAAAGTAATAACTTCATTTAAGAGTTAGCTACGGTATTTTGGTCGGTAATTATCTACCCACAGCCTTGTAGCACCGCATACGGCAACAGGCATAACAATTAGGTTCACAAATGGGATGGCTGTTAATAGCATAACAGCAAAGCCAAACCCATAAGAAAGCCCCTGTTTAGACTTTAAGTCGTTTTTCATTTCTTTAAAACTAATTTTATGGTTATCAAACGCATAATCTTTATATTGCACAGCGTACATCCAACAAGTAAATAATACCCACAGAATTTGCCCTATTACCGGTAATACCCACAGTAATATAAAAAAGCCAATAGCACGTGGTAAGTAATAGCATAGCTTGGTCCACTCACGGGCAAGCATACGTGGTATATCTTTTATTAAGTCAGCAAAGCCATCATCGTTAATTTTTTGACCCGTTAGGTACAATTCTACTTTTTCGCTTAAAAGTGCATTAAATGGGGCTGCAATAAAGTTTGTAATCACGGTAAACACCATACTATAACTAAATAGCACGACTAATACCGCAATTGGCCACATTAACCATTCTAACCAGCTTAGCCATTCGGGGAGCATATTGTTGATATAATTAAAACTGTCACTGAGCCACCCAAATAAGAAAAATAATGAACTACCGAATAATAAAATATTAATCAAAAGCGGAATGAGCACAAAGCGCTTTAATCCTTTTTGGCTTATTAATTTAAACCCTGAAAAAAAATATTCCATACCTTGTATGATCTGCACAACAACCTCAATCAATGTTTACAACTAAAGTTAGTATAAATAGCTTAATAATTTTGAACAGCTATTTTGCGTAACAAAGTGTTTAAAGCAAGGTATAGGCATTTTTTATCAGTTCCTTATTTGAAAGTACTGAGTCTGAATCATTTAAAGCTGTAATTGTGTTAAAACACCATGCAGAGGTTGTTCATTTGTTACAATTCGGTATAGTTTCACAACATATAATTAATATAAATTTGAGATACTCAATGCAGTTAGTTGATTTAAAACCGAATGACCAGGATGTGATTAATGTTTTTGCTGATATCGACCGACTTATAAACTCTTTATACCCTGTAGCTACCGCGCAATCACTTACCTTAAGCGAACTAGATAAACCTAACGTTTATGCCATTGGGTTAAAAAATGATGACGGGATTGTTGCTTGTGGGGCAATTGTAATGCAATCAGGGGAACCATCTTACGCAGAAGTAAGACGCCTTTATGTAAACCCTAGTTACCGTGGGAAAGGGTTATCTCGCAGAGTTATGCAAATTCTTTTGCACTACGCAGGCGAAGAAGAAATACCATTAATTAGATTGGAAACTGGCCCTAAACAAATAGAATCGATTAAACTATATGAAAATTTAGGATTTAAACGTTGTGGTTGTTTTGGTTCTTATCAAGATAACCCGCAAAGTGTGTTTATGGAGCTTGGCTTAAGCCAATAACTAGCAGATTTTAAAACACCTATATTTTATAGGCTAACGCTACGCTGTTTATTTTTGTATAAAAAACAGCAATTAGCAGTAAAAGTCGTTTATTTAAAGCTATACTTTACGTTACCTAAGCGAATAATTTTATTCGGTACTGAATACTGTACTGTTTTTAAAAAACATCTGTAAGCTAAAAACAATAATGAAAGTGTGTGGTGTCAAATGGAAACAGTTAGATTAAATAAGTTGTTATCCCATCAGCAAGATATTTTATCTAAAATAGCGCTTGGACTCCCGTTTGAGGATGTCCTTGACGAGATATGCTTATCGATAGAAGAACTTATTGATGAAAAATCCGCTAAATGTTCTATTTTGTCACTAAACAATGGGCAATTGCTGCACTGTGCCGCGCCTAACATTGAGGATGGTTATTGTCAGGCAATTAATGGGGTTCACATAGGTCCAAATGTTGGCTCGTGCGGTACTGCTGCTTATTTAGGCGAGCGCGTTATTGTTGAAGACATTGCTAATTCATCGTTGTGGGCTGATTTTAAAGACGTCGCTTTACAGTTTGGATTGAAGTCGTGTTGGTCTACCCCTGTTATTTCAACTAAATCTAGTATTTTAGGCACGTTTGCCATTTACCACGATAAGCCCAAAAAACCTTCATCTTTCGAACTTGAATTAATCGACTATTTTGTAAATTTCACAAGTATTGCACTTGAAAAAAACGCAGAGTACATAAAAGTTAACCAGCTCATTACTGATTTAGAAAAAAGTAATGAAAAATTTGCAGCTTTTACAAAGGTTATGCCCGATTTAACACTTATTATTAGTGAAGAGGGTGAGTATATGGATATTTATGGCACCACCGACGCGCTTTTATACAAATCACAATCTGACTTAATAAATAAAAAAATTAATGATGTAATGCCTGCTGAAAATGCCACATCAATAATGGCGGTAATAAATAAAACATTGCTCACAAACGATGTTCAAGTATTTGAATATGAATTAGATATCGACGGCAAAATAATGGTTTTTGAAGGCCGTACATCACCCATTAAAGATTACCAATCAGATAACCCATCTCAGCGTTATATTGTTTGGGTTGCACGCGATATAACAACAAGAAAAAAAGCAGAGCTAGAAGTAGAAAGGCTTGCCTTTTATGACCCATTAACAGGTTTGCCAAATAGACGAATGCTGAATGACAAATTATCAGCCTATGTTGAGAATATAAAGCAAAGCGATGTGACCGGTGCGTTATTATTTCTAGATTTAGATAACTTTAAACGAATCAACGACTCAGTAGGCCACAGCGCGGGTGATGAAGTTCTTGTAGAGCTTTCAAAACGATTTAATGGTGTTGTTAGTGAAAAAGATACATTAGCGCGTGTTGGTGGCGATGAGTTTATTATATTGCTTGAATATGTTGGTGATAATACAGAAAGTGCAATTTTAGAGTCTGAAAAAATAGCAAAAATAATACAAAGTGTTTTTTATGATAAATTTGAAGTGGGCCGCTTAGCCTTTCAGGTCAGTTGTAGTATTGGTATTTGTTTAATAGATAAAAGCAACCATTTAACCGATAACATTCTTAAATTTGCTGATACGGCTATGTACCGTTCTAAAATGAAAAACGGCAACAGCTGCAGCTTTTATGATCCCGAGTTACAAGCATTGCTTGAAAATCAGGCCGAACTTGAAACCGATATTGTAAGAGCCATTGCACACGATGAGTTTAGTGCGTATTTTCAGCCGCAAATAAATGCAAATGGTAAAATTACTGGGGCTGAGGCTTTAATTAGATGGCATCACCCAAGTAAGGGGCTGATTGCGCCTAATGACTTTATTCCAATCGCTGAGCAAAATGGGGTTATTCAAAAGCTCCAAAACACCGTTCTGCGTGATATTTGTATTCTAATAAATGAGCTTAATAGCAAGCAGCTGATTGATGATTCATTTAAAGTGTCAATCAACATCAGTCAAGTCCAGTTCAATTCAACGACGTTAAAAACGGAATTATTAAATGTTGTTAATGATTATAATGTTAATCCATCGAATATTAAGTTAGAGATCACAGAGTCTATGCTTAGCGGCGATATTGCCAGCGTAATATCGCAAATTGATGAGTTAAAGCAGCAAGGTTTTATTTTTTCAATAGATGACTTTGGTACAGGCTATTCGTGTTTAACGCATTTGAGCTCGTTTTCAGTGAATGAATTAAAAGTAGATAAAAGCTTTATAGATAAAATATTAGATAAAGGCACAGGGTTTAGTATTGTGCAAACCATTATTAATTTAGGTAAAAGCCTTAACTTAACAGTTGTTGCTGAAGGTGTTGAAACCGAAGAACAATTTACCGTACTTAAAGCAATGAGCGTTGACATGATTCAAGGCTATTTAATTGCTAAACCTATGAACTTCGATGATTATTTATGCTGGCATCAGTCTTATTAAAATGTAGACACCTTCAATTTTAAATTAACATGCTTTGGTAATTCGGCTGGAGTCTGTCGTAGTATCAAAACGACTAACAAGAATCCTGTTCTTGTTAATCACATTCGTATAAAATTCACCACTTAACGTCCTATAGTTTTCACAATTAACGCAATACAGAGCGAGACTTCCTTATCCTTTCTAATAAAGACACCAGTTCAGTGACCGATTTAACAGTAGTTACTCATAACGGTAATTTTCATGCCGATGATGTATTTAGCATCGCGGTGCTTAAACATGTCTACCCTTCGTTTAATTTAGTGCGTACACGTGATAAAGCGCTTATGGACAGTGCTGATATAGTGATTGATGTAGGTGGGCAATACGATCCAGATGCTGGGCGTTTTGATCACCACCAACGTGGTGGCGCAGGGGAACGTGAAAATGGAATACCGTACTCGTCATTTGGATTGGTGTGGCAAAAGTATGGTTTAGCATTGTGTGACAATAATCAAGCAGTTGCAGACAGAGTTGATGCAGGATTAGTTTCAACCATTGATGCAATTGATTGTGGTCATGTTGAGGGTGTTCAGCAGGGTATAAGTTTAAGTCAAACAATTTCAATGTATAACCCAACGTGGGAAGAGAGCCCAGAGTTTGATAAGTGCTTTGATGAAGCTGTCGAATTTGCTTCTCGTATGCTGACTCGATTTATAGCGTCAGCAAGTGGCAGTGTCAATGCAAAAGCAATTGTCGCTAAAGCGATAGAAAGTGCTGAAGATCCTCGCGTTATTGTGCTTGAAAAGTACACGCCATGGAAAAAAACAGTCCATATTTTGTCAAGCGAAGCGTTGTACATGGTTTACCCTTCACATTCAGGTCAATGGATACTTCAAACAGTCCCTGTCGAGCCCGGCTCGTTTGAAGATAGAAAGTCGCTTCCTAAAGCATGGGCTGGTTTGTCTGATGAAGATTTCCAAGCAAAAACGGGGTTAGACGACGCTGTTTTTTGTCACAATGGGCTATTTATTGCTGGCACTAAATCATTTGAGAGCACAATGAAGCTTGCCGAAGTGGCGTTAGCTGAATAAATGATTTAGCTTCAATAGTTAATTAGCCTGATTCTGAAATCAAATCTCTAAAGCAGACTTCAGGCTAAGTAATTAATTTGCTCCTACGCAGTTGTTTAAACCACACCTAACATTACCCCTCAATATATAAGTGTGTTACCAATCTGAGTTTTTCTTAAAGCTAGGCCCAATAAAATAAAGGCTTGTTGGTCATGCTGTTTACTATTTACTGATAATATTAAAAATCACTCGTTACGAGTAAAAATACTTGTTGGACTTAAAGGTCTATTTTTCTTTTAATGCGCGCAATTAGCCGAACCGGCATTCATTAAATAAAAGAGAAAGATAAATGAAAGAGACAACATCACTAGAACAAGCTCGCACGAGTTACAATGTTCGTCATTGGAGCCAAGGTTTTTTTGGTATTAATGATCAAGGTGATGTGTATGTTGCGCCAAAGGCTCACGCCCCAGAGCAAACTATTGCACTAACAGATATCGCAAAACAACTTCAAGAAAATGGCTTAAGCTTACCGGCTTTAGTGCGCTTTCCACAAATTTTACATCATCGTGTGCACAGTTTATGTGGCGCATTTAATACCGCGATTGAAAACTATGGTTACCCAAAAGACTACTTATTAGTTTACCCAATTAAAGTAAACCAACAACGTGAAGTGGTTGAAGAAATAGTAGCAAGCCAAGCCGAATTAGAAAAAAAACAATTAGGACTTGAGGCGGGCAGCAAACCAGAGCTATTAACTGTTTTGGCAATGGCAGAAAAAACCAGTGCAGTAATTGTATGTAATGGCTACAAAGACAAAGAATATGTGCGCTTAGCACTGATTGGCGAAAAGCTAGGCCACAAAGTATACATAGTGCTTGAAAAGCTTTCTGAGCTCGACATGGTACTTAGCCAAGCAAAAGCGCTAAATGTTAAACCGCGTATTGGTATTCGCGTACGTTTAGCATCGCAAGGCAAAGGTAAGTGGCAAGCAAGTGGCGGTGAAAAATCTAAATTTGGTTTATCAGCGTCGCAAGTACTGCATGTAGTAAACCGCTTAAAAGACGCAGGCCAACTTGATTTAATGCAACTTGTGCATTTTCACTTAGGCTCGCAAATGGCAAACATTCGTGATGTGCGTTTGGGTGTGAGCGAAGCCGCGCGTTTTTACTGTGAGCTACGCAAATTAGGTGCAAGCATTGAGTGCTTAGATGTAGGGGGTGGTTTAGCTATTGATTACGATGGTACCCGCAGCCAATCGCATAACTCAATGAATTACAGCTTAGCTGAGTATGCAAATAACATTGTGTACACCATAGGTGATACGTGTAAGCAGTACGCGCAGCCCATGCCGACGATTATTTCTGAGTCGGGGCGTGCACTAACGGCGCATCATGCGGTGCTTATATCAAATGTTATAGGCACAGAAAGCTACGTACCAGAACAGCTAAAAGCGCCTGCTGGCGATGCACCGCTTTTATTAAATAATATGTGGGCCTCGTTTGTGCAATTAACCGATTTAACGGATGACCGCGCACTGATTGAAATTTATCACGACAGCCAAGGGGATTTAGCAGAGGCGCATAACCAGTTTGCTCTTGGGCTTTTAGATTTAACGCAGCGTGCGTGGGCAGAGCAAGTTAACTTACGTATTTGTTATGAGCTTAACAAACACATGGATAACAAAAACCGTTTTCATCGCCCGATTATTGACGAGTTGAACGCACGTTTAGCCGATAAGTTTTTTGTAAACTTTTCGCTTTTTCAATCATTGCCTGATGCGTGGGGGATTGATCAAGTGTTTCCGGTATTGCCATTAAGTGGCTTAACCGAAGCACCAAAAAAACGTGCTGTATTACTTGATATAACCTGTGATTCAGACGGTGCACTTGAGCACTATGTTGATGGCCAAGGCATTGAAAGCACTTTACCGGTGCCTGAGTACAGTGCAGATAAGCCTTACTTAATGGGCTTTTTCTTAGTGGGTGCTTACCAAGAAATTTTAGGTGATATGCACAATTTATTTGGCGATACGCACAGCGCTATTATCAATATGGATGAGCAAGGCATTGCCAGTATCAGCGAAATAAACCAGGGCGATACCGTAGCCGATATGATGCGATATGTGCATTTAGATGTTGAGAGCTTTCAGCAGTCGTATGCGCAGTTAGTGTCTGCAAAAATAGATAAAAATGAACAGCAAAGCGTTTTAGACGAGTTGCAAAACGGCCTTAATGGCTACACTTATTTAGAAGAGTTATAAGCAATGTCTAGCTTGTTTGGTCATGTTGACCACTCATTGTATTCAAACGGTATGACGTTTTTACGTCGTCCTATGGTGCAAAATATTAATGCCATTGATGCAGATGTCGTTGTACTAGGCTTACCGTTTGACTTAGCAACATCGGGCCGTCCCGGTGCTCGCTTAGGGCCCGATGCCATTCGTAGAGCGTCGGTACATTTAGCCTGGGAGGACACTAAATACCCGTGGACATTTCCTTTGTTTGAGCGTTTAACGGTTGCAGATGCGGGGGACTTTACTTATCCGGTAGGCGATCCTGAATATTTTACGGCACAGCTAGAAATGGCCGCAGAGCAAATACTTCGCCAAGGGGCAACGCTGTTAGGCCTTGGTGGCGATCACTTTGTAACGCTTCCGCTATTGCGCGCACATGCAAAGATACATGGCAAAATGGCGCTGGTTCATTTTGATGCGCACACTGATACATACAGCAATGGCTCGCGTTTTGATCACGGCACTATGTTTTATCATGCACCCATGGAAGGGCTGATTGATGTAGAGCACAGCATACAAATAGGTATTCGTACCGACTTTGACCAATCAAAGCATGAGTTTGCAGTGATTGATGCAATGCAAGCTAACGATTTACACGCCAATGAAATAGCAGCGCAAATACGCGAGCGGGTAGGCGACTTACCCGTTTACCTAACGTTTGATATAGACTGCCTTGACCCGGCATTTGCACCAGGTACAGGCACACCGGTTTGTGGTGGTTTAACATCAGATAAAGTGCTTAAAACACTGCGCGCGCTTAAAGGTATAAATATGGTGGGAATGGATGTGGTAGAGGTATCACCGTCGTATGACCAAAGTGAGCTTACCGCTATTGCCGCAGCAACAATTGCGAGCGAGTTATTGCATTTGTGGACACATAAAAATAAGTACTCACTCTAAAGTGCCCCAATAATAAAAGAGGATGTAAATCCTCTTTTATTATTTAGAGGTATCGATTACTCAAGAGTTTTATTTCTTTCAGCCATATAAAGCTCAAGGCAATAAGCGGTAAGTTGGTAGTAACTGGATTAAATGCTTCTATTAACAAATTTGGCTGCATGACCGCAACGGCCCCTAACAGGCCGCATAATAAGAAAATATTTAACCAAACTAGCTGTTTATTTTTATAAAATATAATTAGTAACAGCCCAAAAATAACCTCAGCAATACCGGCACCACGCGTAATCAAATCAGACACTTGTGCAGAATAGCCAGCACTGCCAGTCATTAACTTTTCAAGAGGGGCAACGTGATAAATCTTTGGAAAAAAGCCATGATACATCCAACTCAACCCCACAATATAGCGTGCAATTTGTATATAACCGCGGTTATTTCCTAGCATTATCTATTCGCTCCTGTGAGCTGGGGTGGCTTGATAAGTATTCGAGTAAGTTATTTACCTTTTTAAGGTGTTCGTTTTCAGTGGTATGCGCACTTTGCAAAGCTTCAATTGCATCGGCAAAATCGTTGCTTGAATAGCCTAAGTTTTCTAGTTGAGTTAATGCATAACTGTCGGCTTCTCGTTCCATATCTCGCGAAAAGCCTTGTTGGGCAAACGAGGCACCAGTCCCCAAGGCAACCTCAGCTATTCCCTCTAAATCACCGAATATAACGGCAAGTACAATCGTACTTGCTGCCGATTGTGCTGTTATGCGAACACTATGCTGGTGGACGACATGGCCAATTTCGTGAAGTAATACGGCTTTTAGTGCATTGGGCTTATCGGCCAGTAAATTAGCTAATTCATCTGTGACCACAATTCGGCCATGAGGGAGTGCAAACGCATTAGCACCAAAGCTTTGGGATTTATAAAACGAAAGCCTATACACCGACTTTTCAAGTGCAAGCTCATCAAGTATGGTCTTAAAGTGTCGCTGAACTCTGGCTTGTTGTTCGTCAGGTAACTCTGTTGGGTCGAGTGCTAATTTTTTAATTACAGCAAAACTTTGCTCACCCATTTGTTCAACAACGCTATGCGGTAGAGTATCAACACTGTAAACAGCAATTGCGGGCACAACTTTGTATAGCATTAACCACATAAAAAGAGGTGTAACTACAATTGCTGTAATAATAGCCCACTTATTTTTTTCAAGCCGCTCTAATGAGTGATGATTTTTGGCGTTAAATGGCCACCTAAAATCTACATCAAGCGGAATAAACCGACCACCATCGTCAAAGCTTAGTTCGTCGGCAAGACCTGCAATCGCCGAACTTAAATTAAGTTCGTTAATTGCATAGCGGACAGGTTCTTCGTTACCGTGATTAATTTCAACGTGTGAGCCGCTAACTTTAGCGACACACAGCTGATAGTTACTCGAAGCGTTTGGAAAATAATGTCCCTGAACGTTCATAATAAACTCTTATGTTAACGACAAATCAATATCAAATACGTTAGCCGCTTCCTCAGCAAAGGATGACTGCTGCTCTTGCGTTGTATCTATTAAGTTTAATGCGCCAGGGTATATATCAACGGTTGTAGCCTCGGCAAGCATTTTTGATGTGCGAATTTGTGTCCAGGGGTAAGCAAGCCCTAATGAAAACACAATAGCTAACATGTTGGTTAAAAGTAAAATGGCGTAAGGAATAGGTTTAAGCTCAGATTTAAACGATGCTACATCTTCAAATTGGCTATTATTAAAAATATGATTTCTAATTGCCGCTTTCCATACCGCGGTTACTATGGCAATCATCACGACGTAGGCAATCATCAATCCACCAAACATAACCCCCATTTTTGCAGGGGCTTGAGCTGCTTGTTGGTTTTCTACATTGAGTAAATCAAGTCCAAATAGTCCTAAAATAGCCATAAATATTACCATGGTGATAGAGCTCACCACAAAGCAAATAAGGGCTGTTAGATAATAAGTTTCACCTTTAAGCTTTACGCTTAATGGCTTATTGCCATAGCTAATATTACTATGAATGTAAGTATCTATGCGCTTTAAAACATAAGGCATTAATAAATAAAGCGTAAAAACACTGGCAATCGGTAATAGAATAAAGTTAATGAAGGCTTCGCCGTAATCCCCTTTAAATGCAAAACGCACATTACGATGACGGGTCATACGCATATTAAAACGTAAACCTTGGTTAATAATCCACGGCATTAAAAAAATAAAAGCGATGGCAAATAAAAAGCCTATCAGTGGAAAAAAGCTGACAGCAAAGGTGTAAATTAAAAATACAATGACCGCTAAAATACGGCCTTTTAAAATTTGCATTGGAGTAGCTAAGTAGTCAAAGCTGTGGCCATCTATACGAGTATGCCCATAAAAATAGCGCATTGTACGCACTTTTGCCCAGGCAGAATAAATGCCCAATGTTAGTACGCTTAGTAAGATATTAACTATCCAAATACCAAAAAACTCACCGCCTTTGCCACTAAATTGCACTTTAGAGCTAGATAACGGGGTGAGTGGATTCGCGCTCGATTCGTTTGATTGTGAAGGGGTTGGGTGTATTGATTCCATTAAAAGCCATTCCATGTTGTTTTTTTGTTAATTTACCGATTTTAAGTGCAAAACTCAATATTTATCCCTGCAATCGGACTTTTAATCTCTAAGGTGAGTTCAAACTAGGTGATACATTTTTTATAATGAACTCTGTTATACTGGGCGGATAATTTTATGGGGCTGTTATGATTTCAAAAAACCAACTCAAACTTATTCGCCAACTTGGCCAAAAAAAGTACCGAAAGCAATATAATCAATACCTTGTACAAGGCGAAAAAAACGTACTTGAGTTGCTTAATAGCACACTAAACGCAGTTGATGTATTTGCAACTTCGGCGTTTATAAATGCTCATCAAAGCTGTTTTCCAAGCACCCATATCATTGAAGCCGACGAGGACGTTCTTACTAAAGCGAGCACGCTAGTAAGTAATAATGCCGCAATTGCAATTGTTGATATGCCAAAAGCCGACTTACCCAAAATAAAAGGGTTAATATTGGCTCTTGATGGCGTGTCTGATCCTGGCAATTTAGGCACAATAATAAGGGTGGCAGACTGGTATGGTATTAAACACATTGTTACCAGCACAGACAGTGCAGATGCCTATAACCCAAAAACAATTAGCGCCACAATGGGGTCATTTGTAAGAGTTTCAGTTAGTCAGGTCGATTTACCTGCTTACCTACAAACACTCAAGTTACCAATTTACGGTGCGTTTTTAGATGGCCAAAGCGTACACAAAACACAGTTTAATGGCGAAGGTGTATTGTTAATGGGGAGCGAATCTCATGGCATACGACAAGCCTGTGCGGGTTTAGTAACCGATAAAATAACAATTCCTGCATTTGGTGAGGCCGAGTCGCTCAATGTTGCTATGGCTACTGGGATTATTTTAGATAATGTTAAACGTCAAGCTTAACAAACGTGTGTTCTTTGAGTTAAATTGCCCATGAATAACAACAATAATAAATTGGTAAAACAACAAGATGCGCTTAAGCACTATTAAATTAGCGGGCTTTAAATCGTTTGTAGAGCCCACTAAAATACCGTTTCCAGATCAAATGACCTGCGTTGTTGGGCCAAACGGCTGCGGTAAATCTAATGTGATTGATGCGGTAAGATGGGTGCTTGGAGAAAGCTCAGCTAAAAACCTGCGTGGCGATGCCATGACAGATGTTATTTTTAATGGCTCAACTAATCGAAAAGCCATTTCGCAAGCCTCTGTAGAGCTGATTTTTGATAACTCGCTAGGCGAGCAAGAATTAAAAAGCACCTTTGCCGATAGAAACCAAATAGCGATTAAGCGTTTAGTAACACGCGATGGCCAATCGTTATACTTTTTAAATGGCAGCAAATGCCGCAAGCGTGACATAACTGATATATTTTTAGGCACTGGGCTTGGTCCTCGCAGTTATGCGATTATTGAGCAAGGGATGATATCGCGCTTAATTGAAAGTAAACCTCATGAACTTCGCGTGTTTTTAGAAGAAGCTGCGGGCGTATCTAAATACAAAGAGCGTCGCCGCGAAACGCAAACGCGGATTAAAAGTACCCGTGAAAATTTAGAACGTTTATTAGATGTTCGTAAAGAGTTGCAAAGCCAGCTCGATAAATTGGCTGTTCAGTCACTTGATGCTAAAAGATACCGTGAACTTAAAGCAACAGAGCGCACATTAAAAGGTCAAGTAGCTGTCTTAAAATGGCAAAAGCTGCATCAACAACAATTAGACAAAAGCGAGCAAATCAAAAAGCTTAATGAGCAAATAAGCTTTTTTAAAACGGCTCACTCAGGGCACGATGATGTGCTTGCAACACTTGAAGGAGAGGTTCAAGCTCAGCAAGATAAATTAGGTGATGCGCAGCACCAGCAACATGTTACTCATACCGAGTTAACTCGAGCCGAACAGCAAAAAATTAGTGTTAAACAACAAATACAGTCACTTAAACAAAGCTTAATAAAATTACAACAACGCCAAACAGATAGCCTTGAGCAAAAAGCGCAACAGCAGCACATATGCGAAGAACTTGATGAAGCACTGCAAGAGGCAATAGAAAGCAGTTTAATGTGCGAAGAGCAAGTGAGTGAATTGTCATTTGAGCTTGAGGGGTTGCAGGGTACTAAGCAGCGAAGTTATTCGAATTGGCAAACACTCAACGAACAACAGCAACAACTTACCACTCAGGTGCAGTCGCAAAGTAGTGAAATAAAGCACACGCAACAGCAAATAAATCATGTTAATGAGCAACTTAGCCAATTAAATTTACAGCTTGATGAACTAAAAAATAATAATGTAGAACATCAGCTGGCCGAGCAAAAACAGCAGCGCCAAGCACTCACTGAGGCGCTTGCAAAAAATCAAAGCGCGCTTGCGCAATGTGAAGTTAAATTGACTCAGCAAAATAGGCTGGTTGATGAAACTCAAGACAATCATAAAACACTGACACAGAAAGAAAATGAACTAAACGCCCGTATTGCTGGGCTTAAAAGTGCATTGGGGTTAGATGAAGAGGTCACTAACTCAACTGGGGTTCTAAGCCAGCTCATAGTGCAAGATGGTTTTGAGCCATTAATAGAGCAAGCACTTAAGTCGCTCACGCATTTAAGTGTAACAGAGCAGCAATCAACTAATAGTATATGGCCAAGCAGTCAGCCTTTACTTAAGGCAAGCTTGGCAGATTATATTACCGCTGGCGTGTACCCTGACTTACTCACGCGAATTGGCTATAGCGAACACGCCGATTTAACTATGCTAAATGATGACTATTACATTGCCATAATGGATAAAAAAGGCGAATTGCATGGTCGTAATTGGCACGTAAACGCAGACAGTAACACCGACAACTCATTGCTAATAAAGCATAAGCAACTTCACGCGCACACCGATGAGGTCATACAGGTTAAAAGTCAGCTTGAACAGGTCAAAAGTGAGCTTGAACAATGCACTGTAATACAAGCAGAGCTTAATACCGAACAAAAAGCACTCAAAGACGTTATTCATCAGCTTGCTCAACAAATTGCTATTTCAAGTACCCGAAGCGATATGCTCACAGAGCAAGTTACTCAATATCAACATCAGCTATCAAAAATAAAAACACAAGAGCAAACAATAAGTGCGTCACTGGTGCAACTCAATAAGCAGCTTGATGAACAAACCGAGCAATATGAACTATTTGTTGAGCAGCAATTAAATTTAACAGATGAAACTGAGACTGCGAATGATGAGCGCATGCTCAGCGATAAAAATTATAGCCAAGCACTCAGCGCATTGGAGCAATACAAAACGCAGGCTCATCAGTTAAGCTTAAGTCAGCAAAAAGCACGTAGTGAATGGCAGTTAAGTCAAACAAAACTGAGCCACGCAGCACAAGCCTATGAAGAGGCAAAACAAGGGGCTGAAGAATTAGTTTTGGAAATAGAGGCGTTACTTATTCCAGAAGAAACACTTAGTGAATCAATTTCAACCTTACTAGAAAAGCATCAGCAAGGCGAACAACGATTAGCGCAATTGCAAAACGATTTATCACAAGCTAAAGACGCCTTGCATACAAAGCAAGCTAGCCTTAAAAATTCGCAAGGTGAGCTGCAAGGGCTTCAAGAGCAACATCAAAAATTAACACTTGAAGAGCAGAGCTTATTAATAAAGGCACAAGCTGCACTTGAGCCATTAGATGAGCTTAAACAAAGCTTAAAAGCCGTACTTGAAACATTACCTGACGACTTAACCCTAAATGCAGCGCAAAACCAATTAACAGGTATTACGAATCAGCTAGACAAGCTGGGTGCGGTTAACTTAGCAGCTATAGAAGAGTTTGATGTTGCAAAACAGCGCAGTGAGTATTTAGATAATCAGTTAGAGGATTTAACTAGAGCGTTAAATACCCTTGAAGGGGCTATTCGGAAAATAGATACCGAGACAAAAACACGCTTTAAAGCCACGTTTGATCAAGTTAATGAAGACTTTGCACAGCTGTTTCCTAAAGTTTTTGGTGGAGGGAGTGCGTATTTGGAATTAACCAGTGACGATTTACTTGAAAGTGGTGTTAGTATAATGGCACGGCCGCCAGGTAAGAAAAATTCAACTATTCACTTGTTAAGTGGTGGAGAAAAAGCGCTGACGGCATTATCATTAGTGTTTTCTATATTCAGGCTAAATCCAGCCCCGTTTTGTATGCTGGATGAAGTTGACGCACCATTAGATGACGCAAACGTTGTTCGCTTTTGCCGTTTGGTGGAAGAAATGTCACAATCAGTGCAATTTATTTATATAAGTCATAACAAAATTGCAATGGAGATGGCGGGGCGTTTAACCGGTGTTACCATGGCAGAGCCGGGTGTATCTCGAATGGTTGCAGTAGATATTGAACAAGCGGTGCAACTTGCACACGCATAAATTTTTATAACACGTGTATTAGTTTTTAATTACTATACAGGTTTTAGGCATAACAAATAATAAAAGGTGAGGGGATGGCCGAACAATTAAGATGGGTTTTAATCATTATCAGTGTGATTGTCATTGGTGGCTTATTAGTCCATGGTTTATGGTCTGTAAGAAAAAAAGAGAGCCCAGATACGTCCGTTAATGAACGGGTTGAACCACTCCAAGAAAGCCAAACAGCTTCCTCTCATTCATATAGTCAAAAAGCTGAGCCAAAAGAGCCGGTAATTAATGAGCGTGACGAACCACAGCTAGGGGAACTTAACTTTGATGCTAATGAGCCTCAAATTGAGCCTAGCGCGCCAGAGGTTCCTATTGAAGATGACCTGAGTGTTGTTGACGATTTAGAGTCGGTTGAGCAAACTAATGAACAACCAAAAGAGCCAGTACCCGATTTTGTTATTGTACATATACAAATGCCAGAAGGGTTAACTATGCAAGGCAGCAAGTTATTACCTGCTGTGAATACGCTTGGTTTTAAATATTCTGAAGAGGGCTTTTTTAATCGTCATTTAGACCCTGCAGGCCAAGGACCAGTGTTGTTTAGATTAGTTAATATGTACAACCCAGGAACGTTCGATATAGACAATATGGAACAGTTTAGCACCGCAGGTGTTAGCTTATTTATGACCTTGCCGTGTGACGGTGACGGACTAGCAGCCTTTAATATGTTGCACAGTGCGGCTAAAAAAATAGCCGACGAATTCGGCGCGCACATATTAGACGCAGAACGCGAAGTAATGAGTGTTGAGCGTGTAAGGCAATATGTTGAGCAGGTTCGTGCTTTTTCAGCGTAACAATTTGTAATATATAATTTTTACAAGCCACTGGACGATATCGTCAAAGTGGCTTTTTTATGTTTTTTGAGGTTTAAATGTCTAGCAGCATTAGTGAGCAAATTAATCATCTTCGTACCCTATTAGAGCAGCACAATTATAATTATTATGTGCTTGATACCCCAAGCATTCCTGATGCTGAATACGATAGGCTATTACGCGAACTCAGTGCGCTTGAAACACAAAATCCTGAATTTTTATCTGCTGACTCACCGACTCAAAAAGTAGGTGGTGCAGCGCTTAGTAAATTTGAGCAAGTTGCTCATCAAGTGCCAATGCTATCGCTTGATAATGCGTTTAGCGAAGATGAATTTACGGGCTTTAATCGCCGAATAAAAGAGCGCTTAATGAGCACCGATGAGCTCACTTTTTGCTGTGAGCCAAAACTTGATGGGTTAGCGGTATCTATTATTTATCGTGATGGAGTGTTGGTACAAGCTGCAACACGGGGTGATGGCTTTACAGGCGAGAATATTACTCAAAATGTAAAAACAATTCGTAACGTCCCCCTTAAGTTGCGTGGCGACTACCCCAAAGAGCTTGAAGTGCGTGGTGAAGTATTTATGGACAGCGCTGGGTTTGAAAAGCTAAACAATGAAGCGCAAAAGCGTGGCGAAAAAGTATTTGTAAATCCACGTAATGCGGCGGCAGGTAGCCTACGCCAGCTAGACTCTAAAATTACCGCAAAACGCCCACTGATGTTTTATGCATACAGTACTGGTTTGGTTGCTGATGGCTCAATTCCAGAGGATCACTTTCAGCAATTAGAAAAGCTAACTGATTGGGGCTTACCCCTTTGTCCAGAAACAAAGCTGGTGGAAGGGCCACAAGCTTCACTTGATTATTATGATGATATTTTAACGCGTCGCAGTGAGCTTAAATATGAAATTGACGGCGTAGTAATAAAAGTTAATAAAAAAGCCCTACAAGAGCGTTTAGGCTTTGTAGCGCGGGCACCTCGTTGGGCTATTGCTTATAAGTTTCCGGCGCAAGAGGAAGTCACTCAACTCCTTGATGTAGAATTTCAAGTTGGTCGTACAGGTGCAATTACGCCTGTTGCTCGTTTAGAACCTGTGTTTGTAGGCGGTGTAACGGTGTCTAATGCAACGCTTCATAATGGTGATGAAATTGCTCGGTTAGGCGTTAAAGTCGGCGATACAGTGATTATACGCCGCGCTGGCGATGTGATTCCGCAAATAACACAAGTTGTGCTTGAACGCAGGCCCACGGATGCAAGAGACATTGTGTTTCCATTAGCTTGCCCTATTTGTGACTCCCATGTAGAAAAAGTAGAAGGGGAAGCTGTAGCCCGTTGTACTGGTGGCCTAGTATGCCCCGCGCAGCGCAAGCAAGCTATAAAGCACTTTGCCTCGCGTAAGGCATTAGATATAGATGGTCTTGGCGATAAAATTGTTGATCAATTAGTGGACCGTGAGCTTATAAAAACTCCGGCTGATTTATTTATATTAAAGCAAGGTCACTTTGAATCACTTGAGCGCATGGGACCTAAGTCGGCTAAAAACTTAGTTACTGCTTTAAATGAAGCAAAAGCCACTACGCTTGCTAAATTTTTATATTCATTGGGTATTCGAGAAGCCGGTGAGGCTACGGCACAGAATTTAGCGAATCACTTTTTAACGCTAGAGAATATTATTAGTGCTAGTGTTGAAAGCCTCACACAAGTAAGCGATGTAGGCGATATTGTGGCATCGCATGTACGAGGCTTTTTTGATGAAGAGCACAATTTAGCGGTGGTCAATGCGCTTATTGAGCAAGGTGTTCATTGGCCTGCGCTAAGTGCACCGTCAGAGGATGAGCAACCGCTGGCGGGGCTTACTTATGTACTTACAGGTACCCTCAATACGCTTAACCGCAATGATGCTAAAGCGCGCTTACAACAGCTAGGTGCAAAGGTGTCAGGTAGTGTATCTGCTAAAACTGATGCTTTAGTAGCGGGTGAAAAAGCCGGTTCTAAACTCACAAAGGCTCAAGATTTGGGGATAGACGTGCTCACAGAGGATGATTTAATCGAGCTCCTTAAAAAGCATAACGGCTAGGAAAGTAGTAATGAGCCAATACGGACCTCAATACTGGGATAAATACGGGAGTTATCGCACGCCTGTTGCGTTTCACTTAAGTTTAGTGGTGTTGCTGCGTGCTTATTTTATTTGGGTTATTGCGGCACTGAGCCGACGACCAGAGCTAGATTTAATGTCGTTATTTTTTAGGTCTAAAAGCGACTTTTTTATTGCTATTGCCATTGGCAGTATTGCGATATTACCTACGTTGTTATTTTGCTTGCGCCGCCCTCGCGATTCACATAAAGCCACTGACAGATTGGCGAGTATTTGGCGGCATATGCGTTGGCCATTAATTGTATGCGCGCTAATAGATTTAACGTGGCTAATAGTACAAGCGGCACATAGCCATTACCGGTTTTCACTTTTTTTAGCGGTGCAAATGGTTATTGTTTTTTGGGTGCTTTGGTATTTAGTTAAAAGTCGTTATTTAACCGTGTTTTTTAAAGATTGGCCTGAGCCAACAGAAAAAGCATCAGATGACAAAAAAGATCTTAAAAAGGATTCATAGTGGACTCAGTAAACAAAAAAATAGCATTAATCATTGCACTCATCGGTTTTGTGCTTATTGGTTTAATGTTTGCTTTTGAGTTATTTGAAGTTATGTGGTTTAAAGTGTTGATAGGAGTTTGGGTGTTTGTATTTTGTTCAAGCATGTATAGGCTTACACCACTATTTAAAGCGCGAAACCGTTTAGAGCACTTTGTTCAACGCGATGCGCAGCACTTACTAGTGTTTAGCTTAATGGGCTTTTTTGATAAAAAACATGGTCCAAATTGGTTGGTTATACAAAGTATTGAGCGCGTAGTGAGTAAAGATGACGAGCTAATTATTTGTAGCAATAATGACCGGCAACTAAGTGTTAGCTTACCCGTTAAAAAAGCGGAATTAGAGGCGTTTATGCAGCGTATTTTTACTACTGCAGAAAAGCAAACTATTACCTTTGAACAAGCTTGATCGCGGCGTCATTCATCCACGTAACAATAAAAAGATTTAGCCATATAACCTGATCTTTGTTTTATATAAATTAATTATCTAGAGGCCAGATTATTCACCCTATTCGTAATACAGGTTTTCATGAGGTTACTATGTTGAAATGGAAAGATGTGATTAACTTTGCCAATAATGGCAACCCTGCACCCAGTAAAAAAGTCATTAAAACCGATGAACAATGGCGTGAACAATTATCAGAAAACGAATACTACGTAACTCGTATGAAGGGGACAGAGCGTCCTGATATGTCTGGCAGTTGTACATTACTAGAGCCCGGTAAATATGTGTGTGTTTGTTGCGATAATTTATTGTTTGATGCTGACGAAAAATTTGAAAGCGGAACAGGCTGGCCTTCATTTACTCAGCCAGCAACGATAGAAGCAATTGGCTATGTACGCGACGTCAGCCATGGCATGGAGCGTGTAGAGGTTGTATGCAACGTGTGTGATGCGCATTTAGGGCATATATTTCCAGATGGCCCACTACCAACGGGCCTTCGATACTGCGTTAATGGTGCAGCAATGAAAAAGCTTTAGTCTTTGAGGTTGAGCTTCATCTCTTTTGCTTGATTCATAATTTTATCTAAGCGCTGCGCTTGATCTGATGGCAGGTCAGATTTGTCCAATAAGGCGTAGCATTTTTTAGCAAGCCCTATATTCAATGAGCTGCCACTTTGCTTGGTCGAATCAAACAAGCATTGTAATAAATTAAGTGCAATGCTTTGATTGCGTGGCATAACTCTAAACGCATGCGTAAATGCTTCAAGTGCTGTGTTTAATTGCCCTTTGTTAAATTGGGTTACCGCATGGTTATTAAGTTCTTTTGGCCCCATTTTAATGTCACGTCGTTCGCTTTGTTGTTGCTGTATATAGCGTAAGTAGGTGGGTTCGCTGGTATTTGGGTGTCTTTCACAATGATTAATTATTTGCGAAAATAACATTTGCGCCTTTTGATGAAACCCTAGCTCATGAAAGGCTTTTGCTTTATCAAGTGCGCCATCTACTGAGCGTATTATAGAGTCGTCATCTTCTAATTGTTCAATGAGCTTTTTAGCTTTTTGATGCTCATCTTTTAAATAATGAAGCCGCGCATTAAGCACATCAATTTGCGATTGATTCGTACTGTTAGGAAATTGGGTTTTTAAATCGTTTATATACTTATTTGTCTGCCTTGAGATTCGCTGCACTTGATCGGTTTGATCCGTTGTTAACGCAAAATCGATTCCTGCTCGAGCCGCATTTAAGTAAATGTCGGGATGATCGTAAATAGAGTGCTTAGCAAAGTTTGCTATATCTTTTTGTGTAAGGTAATTTTTTTCGTAGTCGTGGTTAATTAACGAGACCGTACTTAACGATTTTTGACGCGATATATTACGAGGTGCAATTGTGGCAGCTTGACTCAAAAAATCTTGTGCCAATTCAAATTGATTGAGTTTTATTTCTAACCGGCCTAGTAAGTCTAATGCAACAAGACGGGTTTCTTGACGTTCTAGCATGGTTTTTAACATGCGCTGCGCCAAAATATGCTCGTTGTTGGCTATAAGTGCTTCAACTAGCCCCACCTTTGCCCAAGCAAACTTTTGAATATCGAGCACGGATTTAAAAAAATCTTTGGCCTCTTGAGCCCGCTTTAACCGAAGAAGAGCGTCACCTTTCAGGCGAAGTAAGATAGGGCTGTAATTATTGTCTTTTCTTTCAAGTGCGGCATCAATATATTTTACTGCTTTTGAATCATTGCCATCGTCAATAAGCGTGTATACGGTTTGAAGATCGTGTTTGCGCTTTAAAATACGTTCAATTCGGGTCTTGAGTTCTTGCCCTGTAAAAGGTTTGACTAAAAAATCATCCGGTTGAAGCTCAAGTACACTGTGTACTAATGAGCCACTTGTTTCAGCTGAAATAAAGATAAAGCCAGTGGAGTTTTTTATAAGTTTTTTTACTCTTAGCTCTTCGTACAATTGGTAACCGTCTTGGTGTTTGTTTAAATTAAACGAACAAACAATTAAATCAAACGATTCGCTTAAACATTGCTCTTTGGCTGAATTTGCATGATCGGCAAAACTCAACTGCCGAAAGCCGAGCCTTTCTAACGATTGTTTCATATAGCTTTGAGCAAGCGGTTGCTCTTCGACTATTAGTATTTTGGCTTTTGAAAATATCTTAGTTGGCATTGGCTTAAGCGTTATCACTTTTAACACAGACTATAATCAACAGTTTAGCTGCTTACAAGAGAATTTAAATGCTAGCTGTATTTATTAGGTAATTAGGTTTAACTAATACGTTTATATGGTCATAAAGTGTCATTTTTATCCAGTACTGTAATAACGGGTTATGTACGTATCTGAATAGGTACTAAATAATAGGGCGTGGTTAATCTGTCATTACTAGTAAATAAAGGGGGGCTCTTTTTTTAATAGATTTAATTATTCGAATAAGAATTTAATAAAAATAGGAAAGGAATTAAAAATAGATATCGAGGAAGTGTTTATATGTGGTGGGTGATACTGGACTTGAGCCAGTGATCTTCGCCATTATTTGTAAAGAAAGGCGATGCTCTTTTTTATAATAAATCTAAATATTCAAATAGGAATTTAATAAAAATAGGAAAGGAATTAAAAATAGATATCGAAGAAGTATTTATATGTGGTGGGTGATACTGGACTTGAAGCAGTGTTCTTCGCCATTATTTGTAAAGAAAGGCGATGCTCTTTTTTATAATAAATCTAAATATTCAAATAGGAATTTAATAAA
>NZ_JAWJBQ010000030.1:0-37678 GCF_046535955.1 Pseudoalteromonas sp. SIMBA_162
GTAGTGAAACGAAACAGCGCCGATGATAGTGTAGCATTTGCTATGTGAAAGTAGGACATTACCAGGCTTCAAATAAGAGAAACCCGTTACAGCAATGTGACGGGTTTTTTGCTGTCTGCAGGAAAGTAATCTCTAAAGCGTCGCGTCTCCTAAGCGAAGCGCCTCTTTGTGAACAGTGTTTTGGTTATTCAATACACTGGCCTATGATAGGCAACATTTGCAATGTGACTCTCCACCGCTGTGGGCACCACGACATTAACAGGCTTCAAATTGTACAAAGCCCGACTAGCAATAGTCGGGATTTTTTACGTCTGTAGAAAAGTGATTTAGCAAAAAGCCAAGACCCTATGGCGAACTCAGTAGCGGTCGCTCTTTCACAGCCTGTGCTCCCGGCATTTGTATTCCTATACATCATGCAAAACTGCGCGAAAGCAAGCCCTTCAAACGCTGACACGATTCAACAGCTTCCTGTTTCCCTTAGCAGTAGCGAATAAAAGCTAATATATTTTTAGAACTTAATACAGTTGTGTTGGCATTACTTTGAAGAGAATATGTCTTTTTAGAAGGTTTGGCTTTATTTGCTCTCTTTTTGGCTGAGTGAATTTGTTTATAAATCTAGAGTTTTAATTAAATCAACATTGTATGAGAGGCTAAATCTATAAGTATCAATATATCACAGTAACAAATATAATTTTGCTTTGTTACTTGCTTTGATTTAGGATCAAATCAGTTTAAAACCAAGAACTAACATACAGTGTATAGATTATTAATAAGCATAATATCCATTTTAATTTGTTTTTCTGTTTCAGCAGTTGAAGTCACTGATCTATATCAAGATATTCTAAAAGTTGATGATAAATCAAGAGATACTCGATTAGCGGCAAGCCGTAAAGCTTTACTTAATGTTTTGGTAAAAGTAAGTGGTGATGAAACGGCGGATAAAAATCGATTAGCTCAACAGCGCACTAAAGATATCTCTGATTACATGCTTAAATTTGAATACGATGAGCGTACTGAAGGTCAATTAAAATTAATTGTTAAATTTGAAGCACGAAAAATTAATGCGCTTATAAAAGAATTAAGTCTACCTCTATGGGGTTCACAACGTCCGTTAGTCGCTATTTGGCTAGGTATTGAAGATAATTGGCGAAGAGAGCTAGTCACACAAGAGAGCTATCCACAGCTTGAACAATTAATTTACGATAATGCCCGAAGACGTGGCTTACCTGTTGTTGTGCCATTACTGGATTTACAAGATAGACGTTTAGTAGGAATACCCGAGGTGTGGGGTAATTTTTCAGGGCCTATAGAAGAGGCGTCTCAGCGGTATAGTGCTGAAAGAAGTATTACGGCCAAAATGTACAAAGATAATAACAGTAATAACTGGGTTTTAGATTGGCGATTCACAAATGATGATTTGTTTGATGAAAATCGTTTAGTTGGTGATAAACAACAAATTGTTAGTCAAATGATAGATACACTAGCTAGAGGGCTAGCAAGTGAATATGCTATTGATCCCAATGCATACTACGAGCAAGCTTCAGCTATTTTAACTTTAAAAGGGGCCGAAAATTTTGTAGATGTTGAACTAGCTAAAAGACGTTTACAGAGTTTAAGTGTAGTTACACAGGTTACAATTGCTCGAAAAACGACTGAGTTTGTTGAATACAAATTGAATCATACAGGCGATGTTACAGATTTAAAAAAAGCGCTTGGTCTTGATTCTGCTTTTAAAGATTATGTTGACCCTCGCGCTTTCTATCATGTTGTTGACAAAAACAGCCTTGAATATCAATGGATAAAACCATAGTGCTAAGTCATGAACCAATGCAAATGGCGTTGCCTGTTACTTTGCCAGATGACGAGACGTTTGCATCGTACTTTGGTGGTGAGGACTCATTAGAAGTTAATCATCTAAAAGCGAGCTTTTCTGAGTTGGCAAATTCATTTCAGTATACTTACTTGTGTGGATTGGGAGATTCGGGTAAGTCTCACTTGTTATACGCTACGTGCATAAAAGCGCAAGAACGTGGCCTTTCTAACATGTTACTTTCTATGCGAGAGATTATCAATTTTGGCCCTATGGTGCTCGATGGACTGGAAGCGCTTGATGTATTGTGTATAGATGATGTCCACTTAGTGGCAGGCAACGATGCCTGGGAAAAGGCCCTGTTTAATTTTTTTAATCGCTTTAACGAACCCGGTAAAATGTTAGTCGTAACCGCAGACCTGTTACCAAATATGTTAAATATCTCACTTCCTGATTTAGAATCTCGTTTAACTTGGGGAACCACCTTTCAAATACGTTCAATGAGTGATGATGATAAAGCGCAGGCGCTTGTTAAGCGGGCACACATGCGTGGGCTTGAGTTAAGCGATGAATGTGCACGCTTTTTACTAACGCGTCTAAGTCGAGATATGCGTGCTTTACTCGATGTATTAGACAAATTAGATCATGCATCTATGGCAGCACAGCGAAAATTAACAATTCCCTTTATAAAATCAACGTTAAAGCTCTAGTAGGTCTAGAATCTAGACCCCGCTTTCAGTTATCATTAGTCAATTAAATTGTAATCACCTTCTGCGAAAGATCAGGTATCGAATGAACTTAGAAAATATATTAGCGCAAGCACTTGAGGCGGTAGCCAGTGCCAGTGAAACCGCGCAACTAGAAGAGATCAGGGTTAACTACCTTGGTAAAAAAGGCGAAATCACTAGCTTACTTAAAACACTGGGTAAAATTGCTCCTGAAGAACGCAAAGAAGCAGGCCAGGTAATTAATCAGGCTAAGCAAGATGTGCAAGCTGCAATTAACGATAAGCGTGAGCTTTTAGCAAGCAAGGCACTAGAAGAAAAGCTAGCCGCTGAAACAATTGACGTTACTTTACCTGGGCGTGTGATGACTACAGGTGGATTACACCCAGTAACACGTACAATTGAGCGTATTGAAAGCTTTTTTGGTGAGTTAGGTTTCGAGGTTAAATCAGGTCCTGAGATTGAAGATGATTTTCATAACTTTGATGCTTTAAATATCCCTGAACATCACCCTGCGCGCGCTGATCACGATACCTTTTATTTCAATCCTAAATTAGTATTGCGTACACAAACAAGTGGCGTGCAAATTCGTACTATGGAAACAGAACAGCCACCGCTACGAATTATCTCACCTGGGCGTGTGTATCGTAACGATTACGATCAGACACATACACCTATGTTCCATCAGGTAGAAGGGTTAATGGTTGATACCGATGTAAGCTTTACTGAGCTTAAAGGTATATTGCATGACTTTTTGCGTAACTTTTTTGAAGAAGATATGGAAATTCGTTTCCGTCCATCATTTTTCCCATTTACAGAACCTTCAGCTGAAGTAGATGTGATGGGCAAAGACGGCAAATGGTTAGAGGTACTAGGCTGTGGCATGGTACATCCAAACGTTCTTAAGTCTGTAGGTATTGATCCAGAGAAATACACTGGTTTTGCATTCGGCATGGGTGTAGAGCGCTTAACTATGCTGCGCTACGGCGTAAACGACTTACGTGCATTTTTTGAAAATGACTTAAAATTCCTAAACCAGTTCCGTTAAGAGTGAAGCAATAAAATGAAATTTAGTGAAAAGTGGTTAAGAGAGTGGGTTAATCCTGCTATTGATACGCAAGCTCTGTCGGAACAGCTTTCTATGGCTGGCCTTGAAGTTGACGGCGTTGAGCCAGCTGCAGCCAAATTTAATGGTGTGTTAGTAGGCGAAGTTGTTGAATGTGGTCAACATCCTGATGCGGATAAACTTCGCGTTACTAAAATTAACGTAGGTGGCGATGAGCTGCTTGATATCGTTTGTGGTGCGCCAAACTGTCGTGAAGGAATTAAAGTCGCGGTTGCAACCGTTGGTGCAGTATTACCTGGCGATTTCAAAATTAAAAAAGCAAAACTTCGCGGTCAGCCTTCACACGGTATGTTATGTGCATTTGATGAGCTAGGCATTAGCGAAGAAGGTGAGGGCATCATGGAGTTACCTAGTGATGCACCCATTGGCGCGGATTTACGTGACTATTTAAGCCTTGACGACAACATTATTGATGTTGATTTAACACCAAACCGTGGTGACTGCCTTGGTATTAAAGGTCTTGCCCGTGAAGTAGGCGTTTTAAACAGCATTGATGTAAACGTATTAGAAATCCCCGCTGTTGCTCCAACGATTGACGACAAAGTATCAATTGAGCTAGTGAACGAAGATGCATGTCCTCGATACTTAGGTCGTGTAATAAAAGGTATAAATCTTGATGCAGAAACACCGTTATGGATGGTTGAAAAATTACGCCGTAGTGGTGTACGTTCAATCGACCCGGTTGTTGATGTAACTAACTATGTATTACTCGAACTTGGTCACCCTATGCATGCATTTGATTTAAGTGCAATTGAAGGTGGCATTAAAGTACGTAGTGCAAATGCAGATGAAGAACTAGTACTGCTTGATGGTAATACAGCTAAATTAAACGAGTCTACACTCGTTATAGCAGATAATGATAAAGCACTTGCCATTGCTGGTATTTTTGGTGGTGAGCAATCAGGTGTTACTGAAAAAACAACAGACATACTGCTTGAAAGTGCGTTCTTTAATCCGGTAGCAATTGCTGGGCAAGCACGTAGTTACGGCCTACATACTGATGCATCACATCGTTATGAACGTGGCGTAGACTTTGCGCTACAACATGACGCAATGGAGCGCGCTACAGCGTTACTGCTTGAAATTGTTGGTGGTGAAGCGGGCCCTGTTGTTGAAGCTGTTGCTGCTGATAAGTTACCAAAAGTAACTGAAGTACGTTTACGTCGTTCACGTTTAGACCGCGTTATTGGTCATCATATTGAAGATGCGAAAGTAACTGATATTCTGACTCGCTTAGGTCTTGATGTTAAAGTAGAAAATGAGAGCTGGAGTGCAGACATACCTAGTTACCGTTTTGATATTCGCATTGAAGAAGATTTGATAGAAGAAGTTGCACGCGTTTACGGTTACAACAGTATTCCAAATGTGGCACCAACTGCAAAACTTAAGATGACCACTCATAACGAAGCGAGTATTGCACTAAGCAAATTCCGCAATACGTTAGTAACACGTGGTTACCAAGAAGCGATTACATACAGCTTTGTTGACCCTAAGGCACAAGCTATTTTGCATCCTCAAAGTGACGCACTTGTTCTACCGCATCCTATTTCAATTGAAATGTCAGCAATGCGTGTTAGCTTAATGCCGGGTCTATTGGCATCTGTTGCATACAACCAAAATCGTCAACAACCACGTATTCGTTTATTTGAGCATGGTCTTAAATTTATAAGCGATGAAAATGCAGAAAATGGTGTATACCAAGTGCCTGTTATTGGTGGCGTTATTACTGGTTTGGTTCATGGCGAACATTGGGTTGAAGAAAAGCGCAATGTCGACTTTTATGACTTAAAAGGGGATGTTGAGGCATTACTTGCGATCACTAACGATGTAAGTCGCTTTGAAATTAAAGCAGAGCAGTCAGATGGACTTCATCCGGGCCAGTCAGCTGTTATTTATGTTGACGGTAAAAAGGTTGGTTTTTTTGGTGCATTACATCCTCAAGCGCAAAAGTCGTTAGATATCAATAACGCAACTTTTGTATTTGAAATTGAAATGTCAGCAATTGAAAAAAGAAATTTACCACAAGCAGAAAGCGTGTCTAAATTTCCTTCAAACCGTCGCGACATCGCGATTTTAGTGGCCGACAGCGTTAAATCTGGTGATATTTTAAACGCTATAGAAAAAGTTGGCGGAAATCAATTGGTTGACCTAAACTTATTCGATGTGTATAAGGGCAAAGGTATTGAGCCAAATTATAAGAGTTTGGCGATTGCTCTAACACTGCAAGCGGTTGATAGAACACTCGAAGAGAAAGATATCAATCTAGTAGTTGATAACGTGGTGGCCGAATTGGCCGAAAAGTTTAATGCATCGTTGAGGGACTAGATATGGCGCTTACTAAAGCCGACATAGCTGAACACCTATTTGAAAAGCTCGGGATCAATAAAAAAGATGCCAAAGATTTAGTTGAAGCGTTTTTTGAAGAAATCCGCTCAGCGCTAGAAAAAGGAGAGCAGGTTAAGCTTTCTGGATTTGGTAACTTTGATCTTCGAGACAAAAAAGAGAGACCAGGGCGTAATCCGAAAACAGGCGAAGACATTCCTATTTCGGCGCGTCGTGTTGTTACCTTTAGACCGGGTCAAAAATTAAAGACTCGTGTTGAAGTGGGCACCAGCAAAGCAAAATAAAAAAAGGCAGCGAAAGCTGCCTTTTTATTTATTCCTCGCTTAACTTTGCTTAAGCGGGGTTTATTATTATCTAAAATTCTCTAGGTGATACAAATTCACCTTCTAATACTTGTTGATAGGTTTGATCGGCAAGTGAATCAAGTCCAGATAAGTTTTTACCAGTACTTAAGAGTTCCTGCTCTATTTCAAATAGATCTATATTTTCGATTCCCGACATTTGCGCTACTTTTGAAAATATATAAGCATGTTTAAATTTATCATGTTTATAAAACAGGCTGATAAGTGATGTGTACACCTCAGGATTGGGTATGCGCCCTTTTTGATTTAACTCTAGCGTTTTATAGAGCAAATCAATCGTTTTTTCGTCATCAAACTTAATGTAATACGACGCTAAAAAAAACTGCATTTCAGCACTTTGTGTAACACTCGGATCGTCTTCTATAGCCAATAGCTTATTTAATGCACCTTGATTATTGTTTCTGGACCAATGGTAATAAAGTAAACCGGGGTGATTTGTATCAATAGTGTCTTGATAAAGGCGCGTCATTTCTTTAATGCTAGTAAGTTGTCCATCTATGCGAGACGTCTTCTTAGCTTTGAGCTTTATGTGCTCAATTTTAGCCGCCAGAGTTATACATTGATTGTATGTTTCAAATTCTTTTAATAATTGATATTTATTTTCATCCGTTGGCTCTTTGTATTCACTGTAACGCTTTAAGATAACTTCAGCACGCTCGTCTTTACAATGGCTGTCTTTGTTTAAATCAGAACAAAAGCCGGGTGTTTCCTTACAAACTTTTGCTAGCGTCACAGGTTCTTCACAACCCGCTAATGTTAGTAATCCAAGTAGTAAACTTGCTCTTTTTAGCATTCCTAAACCCCAAATAAATATCTACGCAGCCATTCTAGCGCAATCATTTAACGCCTAACAGTAGAGAATAACTTCAGATTAAATTAGAATAGCCGTGCCTGAAGTGCATTACTCTCAAAATATAGTGCACTTTTAAAGGCTATCCGTTCAAAATGATAAACTTAGGTAAATAAAATGACCTCATCTCACGAGTTAGAATACACAAATAGTTGGCAAGAGCGCCAAGATTACGCTGAAAGCATGCAACCTATCATTGGTAAACTTTACCGTAATCGTGGTATTGAAATTGCCGTATATGGCCGTCCTCTCGTAAATGCCAGCACTATTGAAATTATTAAATCTCACAAAACTGTTGCGCAATTTGAAGGCACAAAATTACGTTTACGTGAAAGCTTCCCGTTTTTAGAAGCAATCAGTAAAATGGAATTAAACTCTGCTCGCATTGATATTGGTAAGTTAGCATACAGCTATTTATATAGCGACGTTGCTAATGGCCGTTCAGTTGAAGAGTTCGTTAAAGATGAATTGGCAGAAATAGCCGATTCAACAGTGAAAGAACCTCGCGATGTTGTTCTTTATGGTTTTGGTCGTATTGGTCGTTTGCTTGCTCGCTTATTAATTGAAAAATCGGGTCCTTACGCCGATTTACGTCTACGTGCAATCGTTGTGCGTGGCGGTAAAGAAGGTGACCTTGAAAAGCGCGCTAGTTTATTACGCCGCGATTCAATTCATGGTCCATTTAATGGTTCAATCACCATTGATAAAGAGCGCAACGCCATTAAAGCGAACGGCAGTTACATTCAGGTTATTTATGCAAATTCGCCTAGTGAAATAGATTACACCCAATACGGTATCGATAATGCGTTAATTGTTGATAACACAGGTATTTGGAAAGATGAAGCAGGCCTTGGTCAGCATTTAGAGTGTAAAGGTGCAGCTAAAGTATTATTAACAGCACCGGCTAAAGGCAATATTAAAAACATCGTTTATGGTGTAAATAACCAAGATATTTTATCTGAAGATAAAATTGTCTGTGCAGCAAGCTGTACAACAAATGCAATCACACCAACATTAAAAGCGTTAAACGATAAGTTTGGTATTAATAATGGTCACGTTGAAACCGTTCACTCATATACAAACGATCAAAACCTAATTGATAACTATCACAAAGCCGAACGTCGTGGTCGTGCCGCAGCGCTTAACATGGTAATAACTGAAACAGGCGCAGCTAAAGCTGTATCTAAAGCATTGCCAGAGCTTGAAGGTAAGTTAACAGGTAACGCTATTCGTGTTCCTACACCTAACGTATCGCTTGCTATTTTAAACTTAAACTTAGCAACTAATACATCAGTTGAAGAACTAAATGCATTTTTACGCGATACAGCGCTGCACTCAGATTTACGTGACCAAATTGATTACACTGCATCAACAGAAATAGTGTCTACCGATTTAGTAGGTAGCCGTTATGCAGGTGTTGTTGACTCACAAGCGACAATTGTTGACGATAATCGTATTGTATTATACGTATGGTACGATAATGAATTTGGCTATAGCTGCCAAGTAGTACGTTGTATGCGAGATATGGCTGAAGTGTCATTCCCAAGCTTACCACGCTAATGTATATGTAGTATTTAAAAGCCAGCGTTTAGCTGGCTTTTTTAATGTGCAATCATTTTTAAAGTGTATGCCTTGTGCTACGCTTTGCTTATTAAAATACAGTGCGTGTTAGAGTTATAAAATACACTGTATTTACTGCGAGTAGTATTATTCGTGGTGTTAGTTCTGCGAGTTAAAATGCAGATGGGCTTATTCAAATTAAAGGTTTTTTCATGAAAATCAGTAGTAATTTCGACAGTGGTAATATAAAGGTAATTGATGCAACCGATCCGCTTAATATTCAATTAGAGATTAATAACGACCACAACTCTGAATTTTATCAGTGGTTTCACTTTCGATTAGAAACAACGCCTTACCAATTACATAAGCTTAATATTAATCAGCTTGAAAAATCAGCATACCCAGATGGGTGGGAAGGCTATCAAGCAGTCGCATCTTACGATCGCCAAACATGGTTTCGTGTTCCATCAAACTATGAAAATGGCACGCTAAGTTTTGAAATAGAGCCAGAGTGCGGCAGTGTTTATTTTGCTTATTTCGCACCATATAGCTATGACCGCCATTTAGATTTATTGTCGTGGGCGCAAACCCAAGGTGCTTGCCAACTTCAAACGTTGGGTGAAACACTTGATGGGCGCGATATGAGCGTATTAAAAATTGGCGAGCCAAGCGAAGATAAAAAAGTAATTTGGGTAACAGCACGCCAGCATCCAGGTGAAACTATGGCAGAGTGGTTTGTAGAGGGATTACTCCATAAGTTACTTGATGATGAAGACCCACATGCTGCCGCATTGTTATCAAAGGCTGTATTTTACATCGTGCCAAATATGAACCCAGATGGCAGTGTACGTGGTCATTTACGTACTAATGCTAAAGGTGTTAACTTAAATCGCGAATGGCAAACACCTAGTATGGAAAATAGCCCAGAAGTGTATTTAGTCCTCAATAAAATGCGCGAAACAGGCTTAGATATGCACCTTGATATTCACGGTGATGAAGCCATTCCTTATAACTTTGTTGCTGGTAGCGAAGGTATTCCAAGTTACGATGAGCGACTTAAAAACTTAGAAGACAGCTTTAAAGCGGCGTTATTAACAATAACACCAGAGTTTCAAGACGAACACGGTTACCCGAAAGATGAGCCAGGCCAAGCTCTATTAACCGTTGCATCGTCGGCAACGGCTGAAGAGTTTAAAGCGCTTACATATACGATTGAAATGCCATTTAAAGACAATAACGATTTACCAGATCCTGATTACGGCTGGTCAGATCGTCGCTCGTACCAGTTTGGTCAAGACACGTTAGCAGCCATTGTTAATGTGGTAGATACGCTAAGATAGAGTATTGAAAAAAGGCATCAATTATTGATGCCTTTCTTATACACAAACTTAAAATTAATTAATATGTAAAATCGTTTTATAAATCCCTTCAATCAGAAGTCTATTTAAATTACTTTCTATAAATCTCCATTATATTCAAACAAACCAATTGCTGGTTAAATAACCCTCAAATAATACGCCGAAGCGCACGTTTTATCTGTAAATATGAAAATTAAGTGTTAACAAAGTTAGCTCACTTAAGTTAATATCAATAACAATCGAATTAAAGGTAGGCATATTTAAGCCCGATTTTTAATCGTTTCGTGTCGCGCATTCTGAGTAGCTAAAACAGAGTCTCGTAATTCATAATAAAAAATATAACTATAGAGGATATCCATGGAAGCTTTTGTAAGCGCTGTTAATGATGTTGTTTGGAGTAATGCCCTTATTTACTTATGCCTTGGCGCGGGCTTGTTTTATTCTGTATTAACTCGATTTGCCCAAGTCAGACATTTTAAAGAAATGTGTAAATTACTTTTTAGTCCTAACACATCTGAAAAAGGTATTTCTTCTTTCCAAGCACTTGCAGTGTCTCTATCGGGGCGAGTCGGTGTTGGTAACATTGCCGGTGTTGCTGCTGCTATCGGTTTTGGTGGCCCAGGGGCTATTTTTTGGATGTGGGTTGTTGCATTTTTAGGTGCAAGTACAGCCTTCGCTGAATCAACGCTTGGTCAAATTTATAAAGAAGAAGAAAACGGTCAATATCGTGGTGGTCCAGCGTATTACTTTGACCGTTGTTTAAAGCAAAAATGGTTAGCTATCTTGTTTGCTATTTCTGCCGTTGTTGCGTGTGGTGTTTTCCTACCCGGTGTACAAGCAAATGCGGTAGGTAACGCATTTACTCAAGTATTTGGCGACGGTACTATGGTTTCGACCAGCTTTGGCGATGTAGGCAGCTTTAAGCTAGTTGCGCTGGCTATTATTCTTATCGTTTTAGCCTTTATCATTTTTGGTGGTATAAAACGTATTGCCAATTTTACTCAAATTGTTGTGCCATTTATGGCTTTGGGCTACATAGTACTTGCCTTAATTGTTGTGTTTTTACACATCGATAGAGTGCCTGATATTTTTGCTATGATAATAAGCGACGCCTTTACAGCTCAAGCCGGATTTGGAGCTGCAATTGGCTGGGGTGTAAAACGCGGAATATATTCAAATGAGGCGGGTCAAGGTACAGGTCCTCATGCAGCGTCTGCGGCAGAAGTCGACCACCCAGCGCAACAAGGTTTAGTTCAGGCTTTTTCAGTGTACGTAGATACCATCTTCGTATGTACAGCAACTGCACTAATGATTTTACTAACACAACAATACAACATTGTTGGCGAGCTACCAGCTGGTCAATTTATTGTACAAAATGTTGATGCAGCAACTGAAGTTGGCTCTGCAGCATTTACACAAATGGCTTTGTTTAGCGTATTTGGCGGTTTTGGTGAGGCATTTGTAGGTATTGCGTTATTCTTCTTTGCGTTCACTACTATTTTAGCTTACTACTTCATTGCGGAAACAAACATTGCTTACTTAAATCGTTACTTTAAAGGAAGTATTCCACTGGTTATTGTGAAGTTTGTGATCATGTTTATGGTGGCGTATGGAATGGTTAATAGCTCTGGGTATATTTGGAGCATTGGCGACATAGGTGTAGGCTTAATGGCGTGGATCAACATCTTAGGCATTTTAGCTATCTTCTTTGTCGCAAAACCAGCACTGCTATGTTTAAGCGATTACGAAGAGCAAAAGAAAAAAGGTGGTAAAATTACCTTTGATCCAATTAAGTTAGGTATAAAAAACGCTACTTTCTGGGAAAAACGCCTTGAAAAACAATCTAAAGATCCTGAGTAATTTAATACACAGTGTATTTGCAAGTTTGATTGGATAAACGGGTTTAAACCAATAAAAAGAAAGTTACATTATCTGTTATTGCTTTAAATTCAAAAAAGACAACAACAAATAAAACAAGTACAATAAAGGCGCCGCAAGGCGCTTTTTTTATGCGTAGTATGGAGAGATGTATGGCGATTATTCGTTGCCCAAAATGTGCAAAATCAATTTCAGATAAATACAAGCAATGTCCGCATTGCGAAAGTAACATTTCAGAGCTAAATGACGAGCAGGTTCAACAACTTCAGCGCGAACAGCAAATTAAAAAAAAGCAGATGTTTATAAATCACTCTTTCCTAGCACTTATTTTATTTTTGGGTGGTTTTTTCTGTTTATATTTTTTACAACCGCAAAAAGAAACCCTTGAGTGGTATGCTTACACCATCGCCATTGGCGTAGGGTGCATTTGGTATCTTATTAACCGTATTATTTTAGTGACTCTTAAAAAGAAAAGATGACATGAATATCGATAAACTCGTAGAAAATATTACTCCAGAATTATTTGAACGCCTGCAATATGGTGCATCCACTGGCAAATGGCCAGATGGCACTGTGTTATCAGATGAGCAAAAGCAACAAACAGTGCAGTTGGTTATGTTGTATCAAGCAAAGGTGGCTCAATCGAACGAGCAATTTACGATTGGTGCTAATGGTGAAATGATCCAAAAGACAAAAGCGCAACTACAAAAAGAATTCAAATCAGACAACGAAATAGCTAGGTTTAGTGAACATGATCTTTAAGCACCTTTTTACGCCAAAATGGAAACACCCTAAGCAACAGGTACGTCTTGATGCAATTGAAAAGCTAGATACGCAGCGCGATGCAAGTATTTTAAATACACTTGCATTAGAAGACAGCTCTGCAGAAATTCGCCGAAAAGCGCTTCAAAAGGTAAATGATTTACCACTTTGGTGGAAAGCCTATAAGCAAGACCAAGCGTTGAAGGATATAGCTGAGCAGCAAATATCTAACGCGGTTTTAAACAGTGAAAGCACACTAACACCGCAAATTAAAAGTGAATATATAGAACGCTTTGCACCTGTAAAAACATTAGAAAAACTAGCGTTTGCAGAGAAAGAACTAAAAGTTCGCGTTAAATTACTTAAGCGTTTAGCAAACCCAAAATTAGTAGAAAAAGCTTTTAAAGAAGGCAGTGAAGAACTACAAAAGCAGCTAGTGGAGTTAGTTATTAACCACCAGCTTACCAAACCACTTGCTAAACATGCTAAAGGGGAAGCGAAAAGCACCCTTGATACGCATATTGAAAATGAGCGTCTGGCCAAAGAAATGCCACAAGAAGTTGAAAATTCAACGCGCGTTATTTTAGCAAAACTTAATGCGTTACGTGAAAAAACAGACTTTGCGTTGGTAAACCCACAAGCTGCTGAATTAATGGCTCAATGGCAAGCATTAGAGCTTAAATGGTTATCAGCAGAGCGTATAAAATCGCTAGATGAAAAGTACATAGCTATTACCAGCAAGCTTGATACGCACATAGCGCAACTTAAAGCTGAGCACGATAAAGAACAGCAACGCTTAGCATTAAAACAGCGTCAGTTATTGGCATTAGCAACGCTTGAAGCATTAAGTGATGAAATTGAAAATGCGCTTCAATTAGGTTTAGAAACCCCAGAGCAAATTCAACAAGATTGGCTTGACGCTAAAGTAGCCCAAGCAAAACAAGCGATCGCAGAGACTGAGCTTGAAAATAACGCACAGTCTAAAGCGGTAATCACAAGGCTTGAGACTTTATTTTCACAAGTGGCTAAATTACCCGAACTAACAACGGTAATTGCGCAATATAAAGAGGCATTGACCGCCTTACAACAAATTGAACCAGCGCAAAGCATTGAGCAATATGACGATATTCTTTCAGCGTTTAATCAAGCGTTTAAAGAAGCGCGTGGGCATATAGCTATGCTTGACAGCGCACTGCAAGGCAAGTTTAAAACTGAGTTAAACGCGCATAAAAAGCAGTTTTTAGTACCAATGAATGAGTTAGTTAAACCGCTTGAAAAAAATCAAAGCCAAGCAAAGCGAAAAGCTCGTGATGTTAAGCGCTTAATTGAAGAAGGCCGCTTCAATGTGGCATTTGGTGTATTTAAAGGTTTTGAAGAGCTATTTAATACATTAACAGCACGCTACCAGCAACCGCTTGAAAATATTAAAGCAGAGCTAGAGCAGCAGCTTGCTGACGCAAAAGATTGGCAAAAATACGCCGCTGCACCAAAGCGTGTTGCGTTACTTGAAGAAGTAGCCGCGTTAACCGAGCAAGAATGTACCGACCCGCAACAACGTGCAGAACAAGTAAAAATGTTTCGCACACGTTGGAATGAGCTTGGCCGTTTAGATACAGATGAAGAAAAACAACAAGGTGTTCAGTTTGACGAACATATTGAATTGTTGTTTGCACCTTGTCGTAGTTACTTTGCCGAGCAAGAAAAAAACCGCGATGCAGCTAAGTTGCAACGTGAAAGCATCATTACTGATATGCACGCGCTTAGCACAGAGCCTACTAGCGAAGAAGGCTTTGATTGGAAACAGTTTGAAAGCCAATACAATAGGCTAAATAAAGCATGGCGCAGTGTAGGAAAAGTTGACCCTAAAACATATCGAGTTTTAAATGAACGCTATAAAAATGAGCAACAACAGGTGCTTGGTTTATTAAATGCGTTTCATAAAGGTAATGCTGCGCTTAAAAATGATTTAGTAGAACAAGCACAGCAGTTATCACAAAGTGACGACTTAGCAAGTGCTTGCCAGACGTTAAAGCAAATGCAGCAGCAATGGCAAACAATTGGCTTTGCGGGCTTGAAAGCCGAAAATGCGTTGTGGCAAAAGTTTCGTCAATATAACGATGAAGCATTTAGTAAGCGCAGCACTGAATTTGAGCAACAAAAGCTTGAACAGAATGAGTCAGACAAACAAGCCGCTGCAGAGCTTGCTGAATTAGAAGCGGTACTAGAGGCGGTTGAACAACGTGCGCAACTTCATGACCTAGAAACGAAGGTAAAGGGTTATGCACAATTCAGAACGCTTGCGCCAAAAGTGGCTACTTTGCTTAAAGCCATAGATGAAAAAGTGTCATTGCTTATGACTAAATCAGAGCAGGCTAACTTAGATGCTTTACTTAACGCGCTTCAAAATAATGAAGAAATACCTGCTCAGTATCAAGCACCGCTAAAAACAACGCTTAACGAAGAGCAACTTGTAACGCGTATGGAAATTTTAGCAAATGTGAGTTCGCCAAATGCATCACTTAGAATGGCAGAGCAAGTTGCTATGCTTGATGATAAGCATCGTGGTGATCATGCTGATTTAAATTATTATTTAAAACAGTTGCTCGCGCTCAGTAACGGTTCAGTTGAACCTGACACACTAGCTCGATTAAAGACGACACTTGCAGCTTAATCATTAACATTACTTTAAATGTTGATTAAAATTTTAAAAGGCCGCTTAAAAAGCGGCTTTTTGTATCAACCAAACAAAGGATTTACCATGAGATTTTTATTACTTATTACTACGCTTTTTTTAACTGCCTGTAATAGCACGCAAGGTGTATCGGTATATTCATTTACAAATGCTGAAGTAGAAAGCGTATTAGCTAAGGAGTTGCCAAAGTTAAGCGAAAAAGTAAAGCTAATGGGATTACCTGTTCAGCTTAACGTTAATGATTTAAGTGTTGATATAGGGCCAGATAATCGTGATGTTGTTTTACTTGGCGCTGACTCTAGCGCAGAGATCAACGCTTTTGCACTTAAGTACCCAATTCGTTTAAAGCTTCAAATAGAGGGCAGCCCATTTTACGATAGCGAGAAAAAAGCAGTGTTTTTGCGTAATATTAAACTACTGGGCTCAAGCGTTGATGCTGGTGGCTTTAGAGGCAACATTGGCGCGCTTGACGATCAAGCAATGGGTGTAATCAATACCTTTTTGGCTAACAACCCTGTATATACGTTAAACATGAACGATCCTAAAATGATGCTATTGAGCAAATTACCACTCGATATGAAAATATCGCAAGGTGCAATTAAACTGGTTCCTAAATTATAAATAACCAGCCTAATCAGATCGGCCTGCCTTAATTAATCGTATTAAATAACCTAACTATAAGCTAATTAGGTTCATTATATTATGGCAGCACCGCGTAACGTGCCCACATCGAGACTTTCTCGTTTTGCAAAATTAGGCTCATTAGCAACAGGCGTTGCGGGTAATATGCTGGTTGATGGCGCTAAAAGTGCACTAACAGGTAAAGGGTGGGATAACAAACGCTTACTTCTGCAGCCTAAAAATATTGAAAAACTTGCTGTGCAGCTCTCCCACTTACGCGGAGCAGCAATGAAATTAGGCCAGCTTCTATCTATGGATGCTGGTGACTTGCTCAGTCCTGAGCTCGCCCAGTTACTCGCTTTGTTGCGCTCTGACGCAAATCCAATGCCGCATAAGCAGCTGGTTGAAGTTTTAAAAGAACAATGGGGGGACGACTGGCTTTCTCGTTTTTCTCATATTGAACTCAGACCTTTTGCAGCGGCTTCTATTGGGCAAGTGCATTTAGCGTATCAAGAAAATGGCGATAAGCTCGCAGTTAAAGTTCAGTACCCGGGTATTGCAAAGAGTGTTGAGAGCGACGTAGATAACGTGATTACGCTGTTAACCCTATCGCGCCTATTACCTAAAGATCTCGACATTAAACCCCTTGTGAATGAGGCTAAGGCACAATTACTTGCAGAAGCAGATTACCTGCGAGAAGCAGATTATTTAATACGTTACAAAAATGCACTCAACGGCAATGCTCACTTTAAAGTGCCTGATGTTTACACTTCGCACAGTACGCAGCAAGTGCTTACAATGGAATATGTTAATGCTGAACCCATAGAGAGCATCACAGAGCAGCCACAAAGCCAGCGAAGTTTTGTTGCTGAGCAGCTTATTAATTTATTTTTTAAAGAAATGTTTGAATTTAAACTCATTCAAACGGATCCTAACTTTGCTAATTTTCATTATCAAACAGAGACACAAAAAATCGTTTTATTTGATTTTGGTGCAACGCGAGAAATATCAACCGAGTTGAGTTCAGCGTATTTGGCACTATTTAAAGCAGGTAGCGATAACAGCCGAGAGGGCGTATTAAAAGCAGCATCGCAAATTGGTTATTTTAAAGATGACATTATGGATAATTATAAAAATAACGTAATCGACTTGTTTTTAATGGCGTGCGAACCGCTCAGGCATGATGGTGAATTTGATTTTAAACATAGTGAGTTAGCACTTAAAATTAAGGATGCTGGGCTTGCACTTAGTGCTCAATCACAGCAGTGGCACACTCCACCCGTCGATGCGTTGTTTATACACCGAAAACTAGCCGGTTTGTATTTAATAGCTGCTCGTTTGGGGGCAAAAATTGATGTGCGTGCGCTTTTTAGCCATTTCGCATAAATGCTGAGCTAATATCGATACAAATTTACTGGTGCAGTAATGTGTTAAAGTTGTCATAATACTCGTGATATTTCGCGAGGCGTAGTTATGATAAAGCAATTTTTAAACGATCCAAAGTTATTACTCAATGCCGTGGGTGAGGGAATTTACGGATTCGACTTGTCTGGAAACGCTGTATTTGTAAACCCAGCAGCAGAGCGCATGACAGGGTGGAAGGCAGAGGAGCTACTAGGAAAAAAATACATCAATATCATCACCATACCCGTGCCGATGGCACGCCTTACCCTGCAGATGAGTGTCAAATTTACTGTACCATGTTTGATGGTAAACGCCGTGAAGTTAACAATGAAGTGTTTTGGCGCAAAGACGGTAGCTCGTTTGCTGTTGAATATACATCCACTCCAGTGTATCGAAAAAATCAACTTATTGGTGCCGTTGCTATATTTCGTGATATATCGCAGCAGCAACAAACCCAAAATGATTTACAAAACGCACTTAAAAAAATAAAGCAGCTGAGTGAGCAGTTAAAAGACGAGAATAGCTATTTAATAGCAGAGTTAAATCAGGACTGGCAAGACTCTGGGCTTGTAGGGCAAAGCCATGTGTTCCAAACCATGTTAGAGCAAATCAAATTAGTGAGTGAAACCGACACTACCGTGCTTATTCTGGGAGAAAATGGCACAGGTAAAGAGCTAGTAGCACGCAATTTATATAGGTTAAGCAAACGCAGCAAGCATGCCTTTATTAAAGTAAATTGTGCAGCTTTTACACCAAGTTTATTGGAGTCTGAGCTGTTTGGGCATGAGAAAGGCGCTTTTACGGGGGCTAACGAACGTCGTAAAGGCCGATTTGAACTGGCCGATAAAGGCACACTTTTTTTAGATGAAATAGCCGAATTACCTCTAGAATCACAAAGTAAGCTACTAAGAGTGCTACAAGAGCAAGAATTTGAACGGGTTGGTGGTAGCCAAACTTTGAGTGTAAACATTCGAGTTATAGCGGCTACAAACCGCGATTTGTGGCAAATGGTGCAAAAGGGCAGTTTTAGAATAGATTTATATTATCGGCTCAATGTATTTCCTATTAAAGTACCGGCCCTGAGAGAGCGTAAAGAGGATATTCCTTACTTATGCAGCAACCTCATACAGCAATTAAATAAACGCTTAGGGAAGCAGTTAAAAGGGTTAAGTAAAAAAGCAGTTACTAAGCTTCAAGCCTACGATTGGCCTGGTAACATAAGAGAGCTGCAAAATGTACTGGAGCGAGAAGCCATTTTGTCTAAACAATCTGTTTTACAGCTCAATCAACCACTCAATGGTGACACTACGCAAAATGTTGACGAGTCTCTTACCCTCGATGAGGCTCAAAGGCTGCATATAAGCCGTGTTTTAACACTGTGTAACGGGCAAATTTCGGGAAGTAAAGGTGCTGCACTGAAGTTAGGGTTACCTGAAAGCACACTTCGCTCAAAAATGAGAAAGCTAGGAATTAATAAATAATCGCGATATATAACGGCTTTCGTTATATATCACGATTATAAAAAAGCGCGTGAATTATAAAGTTATTTAATATCAATAGATTAAATAAAGTTTCAGTTTGGTCTGAAAGTTGCAAATACTTAAACAACATCCGTTCTAATTAAGTAAGTAACATGAAGTTTGATATTAAAGAGCAAGACATGATCATTAAGCCCTATAACTCAGGGCCAATTTATATTCGCGAGCAAAAAGGCTTTTTTCAACGTATACGCCGTAATTTAGGCTGGTTGCTAATGTTAACGTTTATTGCCATTCCATGGATTCAATATAACGGTCAGCAGGCTGTGCTGTTAGATGTCGCAACACAAACCTTTACTATTTTTGGATTAACACTTCTTCCTCAAGACTTTATGATTTTAGCCATGCTTTTTATGGTGGGAGCCTTTGCGTTATTTTTTGTTACTAATTGGCTTGGCCGAGTTTGGTGCGGTTACACGTGCCCGCAAACAATATGGATGTTGATGTTTACATGGGTTGAGCAACGAATAGAAGGTACACGCAATCAGCGCATTAAATTAGATAAGTCAAAATGGACATTTAGCACGTGGCGTAAAAAAATAGCTAAACACAGCGCGTGGATAGTTATTTCGGTTTTAACAGCGACCTCATTTATGGCGTATTTTATTCCGGCTAAAAATTTATACCTAGGCATGCTTACGTTTGATTGGTCTGGCATTACCACATTTTGGGTGCTTTTTTTTGCTGGGTGTACGTACGGTAATGCTGGTTTTTTAAGAGAAAAAATGTGCACCATTGCATGCCCGTATTCTCGTTTTCAGTCAGTGATGTTTGATAAAGATACCTTAGTTGTTACTTATGATGCTGAACGAGGAGAAAACCGTGGACCACGAAAGCGTAAAGCTGATCCAAAGTCATTAAACCTAGGCGATTGTGTAGACTGTTATTTATGTGTGGAGGTATGCCCTGCGGGTATTGATATAAGAAATGGCTTGCAATATGAGTGCATAAACTGTGGTTTATGTATTGATGCCTGCGATGACACAATGAATAAGTTTGGCTACGACAAAGGCTTAATTAAATACGCGAGTGAAAAACAAATGGAGGGTAAAAAAACTAACCCATTTAGATTAAAGCTTGTTGGCTATGGCACGTTAACTGCCTTACTTATCCTATCGATGTTTACATGGATGATGCAGCGTACACCCATAGAGGCCTCAGTGCTTCGTGATAGAAACGCACTCTACAGAGTAAATTATGAGGGCCTAGTTGAAAACCCATACACACTAACCATTATTAACAAAACACAGCAATCAATGCACTACACAATCGCTATTGAGGGGTTACCTGGGGCAACGCTTAAAAGTCCAAAGGCAACACTCGTACAACCTGGTTTAATGAAAAAAATACCGGTTACGGTTACCGCTGATGGTTACGATATTAAACAAAAAGTAAGTAAATTAAGATTTGTAGTTACCGCGCAGGAAGATGCGAGTATTACCATCACCAAGGACAGTCAGTTTTATAAAAACTAAGTAATTAAACGCCAAGTTGATTAAATAATTAATCCGCTTGGCTGTTTTTAAGGTGCTTAATAACGTATTGTTTGGCACTTTCAACCTCACTAAATATACATTTAGTTCCGTCTCTGCCAACGCTATTTAAAACCCGTTTCATTTGGCTGATTGCGATGGCCGATGTCATTACATAAGCGCTGATATAGCAATTTGCAGCTTGCATTTTTTTGCCAATTTTAGTGAGCAATAACTCGGCTTCAGGCGTCGCTGCTAATACTTTTCGTGAGTCGCTAATATAGCCCCAAGGGTTGCCATTAAATTGTGCAGTAGTACTAATAAGCTTTTCACCAAAAACACTTAGAATATCGGTATCGATGTTACCTGAAAAATCAGCAACAATTATGTTGTTATCTACATAAAAATTAACGTCGCCATAGTCATTTTTTAATGAAAAGTCATAATGCTTATTTTTATCCACTTGCAAGGCTATTTCTCTATTTTATATTACAAATTTGTTACTACGTTTAATAAACCACACTTATGCTAAACATAGCAACTAGTAATTTAGCCTTCATTTCGTAAATAATTTAAAGCACTATCAATAACAGCAACTTGCGCTAATATACATTGTTCACTATTGGCTGAAGGGCTATCTGGGTAAACCTCTGTTGTTGTTACAAAAGGAGCATCAGTAAAGCCCATACATAAACCTAATTGGCGTGCTGCGTAATTTATAACGCCAAATTGTTCCTGCGGTACGCCTATTAATGCATTGTTTTCATCGCTTGGTGCAATGTGCGTAACCTTTGCAACGCCCTCAATAATCACTTTTTGAAATTCTGGCTCTGGCTTTGTACTGTCAGCAACTAAGTAAAACCCATCAGGAATATTCCAGTTTGTATTAGTTGTGCCTTCACGTGCTGCAAGCGCTGGCCTGAATTCACTGTTATCGGAGTCTGTTGTCTCGTGTAAATCAATATGTGCTAGTAGATCAATATTTAATGATTTTACATAGGCCATAACAGCGGCAGACTCGTGTGCTGGGCTATTTTCGTAAAAGGAGCGGTTAGGATCTATTGTGCTTGGGTTCCAGCGGTTAATTGTTTCATAACCCCAAGGGCTAATACAGGGAGTAATAATTATATTAAAGTGTTTTGAATGATTTAAAGCAGAGGTTTTTGCAAATCTAAGCGCTCCATGTACACCACTGGTTTCGTAGCCATGCACGCCACCGGTAATTAAAACCGTTGGTTTGGTATCATCAAAATTAGGTGTTTGCAGGGCATATAATGGATAACAGCCATCGTTGTAATTAAGCTCACCATATTGCTCAACCGTTAATGTGCCTTTAAGCTCGTTAATTAACGTTAACACTTCATTTTGGTAGCTACGCTTTATAACTTGGCTCGCAAGCCATTGAGCTTTATCGTCGTCGTTCCATTTAGTACCGGGTGTGCCAATTGGGTATGTGCTGTCAGTCATTATAAAGCCTTGGTATATCAATATTTAATGAAATAAAGCGCTAGCTTAACGCTGACTAAAATAGCCTGCAACTTAATGCGATGTATCGATATAATTGAGTTACTTCTTAAAAAACTAATCCAAAGCTGTAATAAAGAAAAGTGAATTAAATACACCGTTAGTTATGTAAGCGAGGTATTTAGCCCAAGCCACTAAACTGATAAGCTTGCAGCGCATTTTGCCACTTTTAAGACTATTACTATGAGCAATCAAATTTTATTTAATAAATACATGCTATTAACAGCGATTTTTACACTAGTAAGTACTGTATTTTCGGTTGATTTAGCCGCGCAACAACAAAGCCAAACATTAGTTTTATTAGGATCAGAGCCACGCATGTGCGCTGAAAGTTCGTGTACTAGGAGTGAGAAGGTTGAAAATTTAACCCAAAAAATATACTCACCTACTATTAATAAAATAAAGCTCATAGCAAAAAACTGGCCAACCAGTAGCCTTTCCAATAAAGATGCGACACTAGATGTGCTAAAGCAATTACAAAAGAATGAACCTAAGCATGTGTCAAAGCAAAATTTACTGTGGCAGTGGCGTGACGTAGATAATTTGCAATTAGAAAGCTTATCGGTGCACGAATACAATTATGTGCTTGATATGCTCGAAGTGTCAGAAAGTAAGAATGATAAAAAAATAAATAGCAAAGCAATTAATACTTCACGCTATGAAAATAATGATATTTTACAATTTATTACCGGTAGCCTAAGAGTAAATAGCGCTAAACCGACCATGCTTGTTATTACTGCAGCGCGTCGTGATCCATACGCGTATGCTGAAGCGGCAACATCTCTTTTAGCAGAATCACAAATAAGTACCAAGTGGCTTGCATTAACGCCTGCACTTGCAAAGGCAATAACCACGGGTCGGTGCGATCAACTGCCTTCACTAAGAAACAGCGCTATGCAAGTGTATAACCGAGAGTCAATTTATCCTTTGCAAACTCAAACCGAATACGGCTTGTGTAAAAGTGGAGTAGTTGCATTAACCACATTAATAAAAAACAGTACCGGCGTTATGTTTCATAGTGGCGATACTGCGTTATTGCATAGCGTTTTATTTAATGATGAAAACGAGCCTTACCCATGGACAAATTCACTTATAACAAGCCCGGTTATTGTGGGAATAGGTGAGGGGAGCGCCATACAAGGTAATAGCTTAATTACAAATAAAAACGTAACAAGTACAAATGTACTAAAAGGGGAAACCCTGACCACTAAAAAGGGCTTAGCAACGTTTAATTATGGTGTGTTAAGTACGCACTTTAGTGAGCAAAACCAAACTTTTAAATTGGCCATGATGATTGACACTTTAAGCAATGGTAAAGCTACATCACAGTATGGTTTTGGTGTAGACGAGAATACCGCCTTGGTCGTCATAAAATCGCCAGAAGGTAATTTAATGACGGTCGTAGGTGAAAATGGTGTGGTCCATTTAACTCCCGAGGCAACAAACATTGCTGTGCATCCCCCTGAGCAAAAGACAAATTCAAAACCTCAGAAATACCGCTATTCTTATTGGCCCTCTGGCAGTGTAATTGATGTGAGCAATAACTCATTTACTTTGAGCGAGCGCACATTGGGGAAAACGTTGCCCTCAATAAAAATTCCGCCATTGCCAGTTCAGCGTTTTGGTAGCATATTGACGGATGCTAAATTACGCTCTTTGACACAAGCTATGTGCCTCGCTCAAGAGCAAAGTGCGGTTGCTCAGCAAGATGAATTTTTAATTAGCCTGAATACAAATGCTGATACACGCTATGACCGAATAAACACCAAACCATTTGGTTGTGCTGTGAGTAATTTATCGCTGGTGGTCGAGTCGTTTTAAGTTTAAGGCGTAAATATTTGGATTTTAAGTACCAGCTCGATAAAATAACCAGCATTACGTATAACTACTTTGCATAAAGCAGAGAAATTAAAAGAATTTTAAAATGAATAATGAAAGTGATGTAATCGATAACTTAGCTGACTTAGAGGCTTTTTTATTGGAAGTTGAAAGTGGCGGCTATGGGTTAAAAGGGGTATCTGGCGTTGGTATGGCCACTAAAAACTCAGACGGTACCCGTTTTATTGCCGTATTTGATGATAAACAGCAGTTATTATTGGCTCGCGGTATCACCGAAGATGTATATACTAATGGGCAAGATATGGTTCGTAACGGTGTAAAGCCCAAACACTAGTTACATATAAATCAATAAGCGCTGTTTAGCTTTTTTTTTGCAAAATTTAAAATGAGTTGAAACGTAAAGTAAGGCTAAGAGATATAAAAGGTTAGGAATCGATTTAGTCGAAATAAATGTAGGCTTTTACTACATAACTCCCATATTAACTTATTTCGTTAACTAATTGACCATTTTCATATAATGCCGAATATTGGCGTTTATGCTCTTCAAATAGGTAGGTTCTTAACTGCTCTTTTCCAGTATTAATACGCGTAATTTTTGCAGCCATTCCTGATTTATTTTGCCTAATAGGTTCTATATCAATTGAAATACACTCTTCGTTTGGTAATGTAAACTGCACGTTTTTCATATTACCCAGTCGGCTGTTATCTTTTAGAGGTTTTAAAAATATCCCTGTGCTAGATATAGACTCAATATAAAAACCTTCGCTTTTTATATTGAGTTGGCTCCAACGCCAACTGCGTTGCGTGCCTTTAGTATCAATAACTTCAGGCGCACTGAGTGTTGGGTTAATAACCCCAGAGGGATCTATTTTTAAATCAAGCGGAAACCACAATTGATAGTGCGCAACTTTTGCTAATAGCGTTAAGCTTGCATTGCTTAATAGGTGCGCAATGCCTGCGGGCACACTACTTTGTAAAGTAAGCTTATGATTTGGTTTTACTTCCTGATCTTCTGGCTTAAATAAGTCAGAGATAAAGTTTAATTCTTCAGCTGAAAAGTCCATGTTCAACACCGTAAAAATAAAATCCTATCATATGTTAATTAAATAAAATGCTCAATAAGTGTGCAGGCTTATTTGTTTTCTTTACTATACTGAGAAGTTTTGTTGGGATTTTTTGTAAATTAAACGTGTATCGTTAGCCGCGCTTGTTATATTTCATCCAGATTATGCTTAAGCGAATAACAATATACTTAAAGTATATTTAGCGCCTTCATGTGCTTTTAAAAAACTAAAAACGGTTTTGTTACTTTGTCGTTTTATTAAGTTAGTAATCAGCACCTGGTGAAATGTCGACACGTAAGGATGGTTTTAAGATATTGCTGCATACTGAGTAAGGACCAATTGATAGACACTGTTTTCTAGGCGCAATTTTTAGTCATTTAACCGCTGGTTTAAGTAATCTCTAAGTAAATTTATTTTTCAGGTTAATACTTTTTTGAAGGTTAATTATAGAAACAGGAGGGAGTTAAATGGTCGGTATGGAGAGATTCGAACTCTCGACCCCTGCCACCCCATGACAGTGCGCTACCAGGCTGCGCTACATACCGACGTTGAGTGCAATAGTACGTGTATTTTTTTAAAAATCAATAAGCGATTGTTTGTTTGGGTGTTTATTAGGCAAGTGAGCTAAAAAGCCCACTTAAGCTAGGTTATTTTTTTAGTCTTTATTCAACCAAGTTTTGATCGAGTCGTACATCTCATCACGTATCAACGGCTGTGCTTTTTTGTTAGGGTGTAACCCATCGTTTTGCATTAGCTCTGGTTTATCAGCGATATTGAGCATAAAAAAGTTTAATAAGTGCGTATTAGTTTCTTCGCTAATTTGGCTAAAACTATCAGTAAACATTTTGCTGTAGCGAGGGCCGTAGTTAGGTGGAATGTAAATTTCCATTAATGCGGTCATTACACTAGCTGCTTGGCTTTTTTGTATCAGCGCGGTCAAATTAGCTTGCATTTTTTTTACCGGAAAGCCGCGAAGACCGTCATTTGCACCAAGCTCTATAAGCACGTGTGTTGGCTGGTATTGGGTAAGTAATGCATCTAAACGGCGCAGTGCACCGCCAGAAGTTTCGCCACTAATGCTGGCGTTTACAAGTGCAATGTCGGCTTGCTCGTCATTGTACTTATCTTGTAACAATTTTACCCAGCCTTGCTCTTGTTGTAGGCCATAGGCTGCGCTTAAACTGTCACCAAGTATCAAAATCGTGTTGTCGGCTGCTGCACTCAGCGGTTTGATAACTAAAAATAAAATGAATACTAAACGAAGGATTGAATGAGTCATATGTCAGCGCTTTCTCAATTAAATATAATTCAAGTTAATGGTTTGTCTAAAATAGTAACTACCTTTGAAGGTGAGTTGCCCATCCTCAGCGACATCAGCTTTAATGTCAAGCACGGTGAGTCTGTTGCTATTGTTGGCACGTCGGGATCAGGTAAGTCTACTTTGTTGAGTTTATTAGCAGGCTTGGATACAGCGAGTAATGGCGAAATATTTTTAGACGGTGAGCCGCTTCATGATTTAGATGAAGAAGCGCGTGCAGCACTTCGTGCCGCTAAAATTGGTTTTGTATTTCAGTCTTTCATGTTGGTGCAAAGCTTAACCGCTCTTGAGAACGTAATGTTGCCTGCAGAGTTAGCGGGAAAAAGTGATGCTAAGGAGCAGGCACTTGCTTTGCTTGAAAAAGTAGGCCTAAGCCACCGAACAGATCATTACCCATCTCAGCTTTCGGGTGGTGAGCAACAGCGTGTTGCTATTGCCCGCGCTTTTATTGGCACACCCAAGATTTTATTTGCCGATGAGCCTTCAGCTAACTTAGACAGTAAGAACGGCAAAATGATTGAGTCGCTGTTGTTCGACTTAAATTCTCAACATGGTACAACGCTAATTTTGGTGACGCACGATGAAGGACTCGCTCAAAAATGTGAGCATATTATTCAGATAGAAGCGGGCTTACTTGTAAAAAGTGAAGCAGAGGACGTTGCAAATGTGGGCTAAATTAGCGCTTAAATTATTTGCGCGAGAATTTCGAAGAGGTGAGCTAACGGTAATTAGTGCAGCTATTGCTTTAGCGGTATTAACTGTACTTACCTTGTCTATGGTGACAGATCGAATAGCACAAAGCATTGCACAAAAAAGCAGTGCGTTTATTGCTGCTGACCGAGTATTGGCAAGCAGCCATGCCATTGACACCGCTTTTATTGAGCAAGCTAAAAGTCAAAACTTACAAACCGCGCAAATGGTGTACTTCGACACCATGTTATTTGCTAATGACGAAATGCAATTTAGCTCGGTGAAAGCAGCGTCAGACGCATACCCGTTAAAAGGGCAGCTAAAAGTAAAAAACACATTACTGGGTGAAACGGTTATTGCAAACGGTGGCCCAAATCCAGGCAATGTATGGCTCAGTGAGTCTGTTTTTTACTCGCTGAATATTGATATTGGCTCGCAAGTTGAGCTAGGTGCTGCTTTATTTAATGTTGAAAAAGTGATTGTTGAGGAGCCTGATGCGCCATTCAATGTATTTTCAAGTAGCCGTCGTGTATTAATAAATATTGCAGATGTACCAAAAACAGAGGTTGTTCAGCCTGGTAGCCGTGTTTTTTACCGTCAGCTCTATGCAGGTAGTGAAGACGACATAAACAGCTTTTATGACTGGCTAAAACCACAAATGAAAGAAAACCAACAATGGTACGGTGTTAAAGACCGTCAATCACCAATTTCAAACAGTTTAAACCGAGCAGAGAGTTTTTTATTGTTAGCGGGTTTACTAGGTATTATTTTGGCTGCAGTAGCGATTGCTGTATCAGCCAAACGATACTGCGAGCGCCAATATGACCCTGTTGCGATGATGAAAACATTGGGCGGCAGTCGCTCAATGATCCGTAAAATTTACATGCTTCACTTATTGCTTGTATGTGCAATGGCTGTGAGTATAGGTTTATTGATTGGTTACGGCTTGCAAGAAATAGCCACCGGATACCTTTCAAAAAGTATGGGAAGCGAATTGCCCATGGGTGGATTTAAGCCTTGGCTTGTAGCAATTAGTACGGGTGTAATTTGCGCCGTTATGTTTTCTATTAAACCGTTGTTTGATTTGTTCGATATTCCGCCGCTTAGGGTACTGCGTCGTAATTTAGGTGACAAACTAGCGGTGAGCCGCGTGCACTTGGGTATGAGTGCATTGACCGTGTTTTTGTTAATGTGGTTATTTAGTAACAATATAAAAATAACGCTAATATTATTTATAACCACACTAACTTTAATTGGCGTGTTGTTTTTAATATCTAAACTTATATTTGGCGGTGGCCGGAAACTGGGTTTAAAACCAGGTAATAGCTGGTCATTGGCTATTGCGTCGATTCAAAAGCGTGCCAATGTAAATGCAGTTCAACTTATTAGTTTTTCGCTCGCCATTAAGCTGCTTTTGTTTTTAGTTGTGCTTAAAAATGACATGATTGCTGATTGGCAGTCGCAATTACCAAGCGATGCGCCAAATGCATTTTTAGTTAATATTACGCAAAACGATCTTGAACCAATCAATAACTACCTTGCTGAGAAAGATATATTAGTGTCTGACTTCTACCCAACGATTCGAGGGCGTGTTAACGCGGTAAATGGTGAGTTGGTTGCACGGGAAGTATCTCTTCAAGACAATGAGAAAAAAGACGAAGAAGCGCGTTCGGGTATTGGCCGTGAGCTAAACTTAACGTGGCTTAAAAATGTACCGGCTCAAAACGAGATAATTCAAGGCGAGTGGTTTGGTGAAAACGCAGTGGCCGAGGCATCAGTTGAAGAGTCGATGTTAGAGCGCCTTGATGTGGAAATTGGCGATACACTTACCTTTTTAATTGGCGCGCAGTCGTTCGATGCTAAAATTACCAGCGTTCGTACAGTTAACTGGGCAACGCTTAAACCCAACTTCTTTATTATACTCAGCCCTGATGTACTTAAAGATTTTCCGGCAACGTATATTTCGTCGGTTAGGATAGAACCTGAGCAAAAGCGCGACTTTAGCCAACTGTTGCGCACCTATCCAACCATTACTGCAATCGATGTAGACAACTTTGTAAAGCAAATACAAACCACAATATCTCAAGTCTCACTCGCCATTGGTTTTGTACTTGCCATTGTTGTTTTGTGCGGTGCATTAGTACTGATTTCGCAAGTGCAAGCGAGCTTAGGTGAACGCATGCAAGAAATTGTAATTTTAAGAACATTAGGTGCTAAAAGCCGTTTAATTAAAAACGCGACCTTGTACGAGTTTTTATTATTAGGTGGCTTAGCCGGTTTAGTTGCTGCATTTTTTAGCGACTTAGCGCTTTTGATTGTGCAGCAACAAATGTTTGAACTTACGGGCAAGCTTCATCCACATATATGGATTATAGGCCCGCTTGCTGGTGGTTTATTTGTAGCCGGGTTGGGTTATTTAATGATTGCCCGTACCCTTAAACAAAACACCCAAGGGTTAGTTCGCGCTTTAGGGTAAACTAACTATTATTGCGCTTAAAATGCTCGCTATTTAAGCGAGCATTTTTGTTTTTGCTTGGTACTGGTATTTTATACAGTGCTCTGGCATTATTAGCCTAATTTACAATAAAAACAACGAGAATGTGATTTGGCCATTATTTTAGGGATCGACCCAGGATCGCGTTTGACTGGTTACGGTGTAGTTGCTCACCAAGGTGCTAAATTTACTTATTTAGGCAGTGGTTGTATAAAATTAGCCGATCATCCTTTTCCGGTACGCCTTAAAATGATTTACCAGGGCATCACTCAACTTGTTGAGCAGTTTTCGCCTGAAACGTTTGCTATAGAAAAAGTATTTATGGCTCATAATCCCGATTCTGCATTAAAACTTGGCCAAGCGCGTGGTGCTGCCATTGTGGGTGCTGCAATGGCTGATTTGCCAGTGTTTGAGTATTCGGCAAGGCAAATTAAACAAGCTGTAGTAGGCAACGGTGGTGCAGACAAAAGCCAAGTCCAGCATATGGTAAAAAATATTCTAAAATTACCAGGTACGCCTCAAGCCGATGCAGCAGATGCATTAGCAATAGCAATTTGCCATGCTCATTCAGAACAAAATTTAATTAAACTAGCGGGAAGCGCAAGCAAAACCGTTAGAGGACGCTTAAGGAAATAACAATGATAGGCCGCTTAAATGGTATTTTAGTTGAAAAACAACCCCCCGAAATTTTACTTGAAGTAAGCGGCGTGGGTTATGAAGTACAAATGCCAATGACCTGTTTTTACGACTTACCAAAAGTGGGTGAAAACACGATTGTTTATACTCATTTTGTAGTGCGTGAAGATGCGCAGTTACTGTTTGGTTTTAATAATAAAACAGAGCGCGCATTATTTAGAGAGCTTTTAAAAGCTAATGGTGTAGGGCCAAAACTCGGGCTCGCTATTTTATCGGGAATGTCGGCGCAACAGTTTGTTAGCTGTGTAAATAATGAAGATGCTACATCGCTGGTTAAATTACCGGGTGTGGGTAAAAAAACAGCTGAACGTTTAGTGCTTGAGATGAAAGACCGTCTAAAAGATTGGGGTAATGATTTATTTACACCATTTAGCGATAGCGCAGTTATAGAGCCTCACAGCGATGCATTAGTGGCTAATAATGCAGCGGATGATGCCGTTTCTGCACTTGTTGCATTAGGGTATAAATTGCCACAGGCACAAAAAGCAGTAAAATCGGTGAGTAAACCGGATATGTCTACTGAGGTTCTTATAAAAGAATCTTTAAAATCGATGTTGTGAGTAACCCATGATTGAAGCGGATCGCTTAATTGACGCGACTGAAAAAACAAATGAAGACTCGATTGACCGAGCAATTAGGCCAAAACTGTTGGCTGATTACCGAGGTCAACCGCATGTTAAGCAGCAAATGGAAATATTTATTGAAGCTGCACGCAGCCGCGATGAAGCGCTTGATCATTTATTAATATTTGGTCCGCCAGGTTTAGGAAAAACCACGCTGGCGAATATTGTAGCAAACGAATTAAACGTAAATATTAAAACCACCTCAGGACCTGTACTTGAAAAAGCAGGCGATTTAGCGGCACTTCTTACAAACCTTGAAGAAGGCGATGTACTGTTTATCGACGAGATCCACAGGTTAAGCCCACAGGTTGAAGAAATACTTTACCCTGCAATGGAAGACTATCAGCTTGACATAATGATAGGTGAAGGCCCTGCTGCACGTTCTATTAAACTGGATTTGCCGCCATTTACGTTAATAGGCGCAACAACACGTGCAGGCTCACTCACATCTCCACTACGTGACCGTTTTGGCATAGTGCAGCGTTTAGAGTTTTATTCAGTAGAGGATTTATCGCATATAGTGGGCCGCTCAGCTCATTATCTTGATTTAGAAATGTGCGACGATGGCGCTAGTGAAATAGCTAAACGATCACGAGGTACGCCGCGTATTGCTAATCGTTTATTGCGCCGTGTGCGAGATTATACTCAGGTTAAATCTGACGGCACTGTAAATGCAGACGTTGCGCAGCAAGCACTTGACATGATTGACGTAGATAAAAGCGGTTTTGATTATATGGATCGTAAATACTTATTAGCCATCATTGAAAAATTCATGGGTGGTCCTGTAGGGCTCGATAATTTAGCCGCTGCCATTGGTGAAGAGCGTGAAACAATAGAAGATGTTATTGAACCGTTTTTAATTCAACAAGGGTTTATTCAGCGCACACCGCGCGGACGTATTGTGTCAGACAATGCGTACCATCATTTTGGCTTGTTACCTAAAAAAGACTAATTTTAAACACCTTTCCTAAACCCTTGCTAAAAATAACCGTTAGCAAGGGCACGTCCGTTTATAACGTATTTTATCTACTAAAAGTCATTTGCTTTACCATTAACTAGCCTGAATTCTGGTTAACCAACAATTCACAGAGCGTTAAGGCGTATGTGGCTATTGTGCCTTTCATAAAATTCAACTTAGTCAGTGCTGACTATGGCTGGCTAGGTTTAGTGCTAAATTTCTGGCTCAATAAACAATATTAAATGAATCTGTATATTTTGGTCTAGGCCAAATTTCAGGTAAAAAAAAGCCCGCAAATAATGCGGGCTAACAACAAGTTAAAGGAAGTAATCTGGGGGAACCATGTTTTACACTGTTAGGTTTTATCCAAATAGAGTAAAACAATGTAATACGACTTAAAATCATATTACTAAGAACAGGACATAATGAAACAGTTTCATTTAATGCGCTAGCTCGGTATGGGAGAATAATACGGAATATCTAAAAATTGTTCAAACTAGAAAATTTGTTTTTTCAGATTAAAAAAACTAATGTATTTAGTTTTGTTGTAGTTTGTAAATTGTTCGTTAAATAACCATATATTTTATAAGTTAATGAAAAATAGTACTTAAGTATATTTTTGTATAATTGTTCGGTATTAGTTTTAGTATTCTGGTAGGTAACGTTAACGTGGTTTTGCGTGTTTATGCATTAATTTTGAATAAATGGCGTGTTTTATGATGTTTATTTATATAATTACGCAGCTGAACCTGAGTTTTTATTTTATTTGAATAAAAATTTATATAACCAGGCGTAAAAAATAAACAACATAGCCGATTTTTAACGTTTTTTGTTGGCTATTCATAGCAATATCGTTGTTAGTTTGAAATGGACTCGATACACTAGATGCAACTAATTGACCTTAGTTGCGGTCATAATTGCACAAATCATTACAATTGACGTATTTTGATACTATTTAGGAGTTTAATGTGGGATCAGGGCTTAATTTTTTGGATCTAATTTTAGAAGCCAGTTTGCTTGTACAATTAGTAATGTTAGGGCTAGTTGCCATGTCGGTTATGTCGTGGGCTATTATTTTTCAACGTAAAAAAGCAATCTCTGATGCGCTTTCGAATGCTAAAAAGTTTGAGCAAAAGTTTTGGTCAGGCATTGATTTAAGTAAGCTTTATAACGAAATTTCATCTCGCAGTGCTCAGTCTCATGGTATTGAGGCGTTATTTACGGCAGGCTTTAAAGAATTTGCGCGTCATAAAAAAAATACATTTCAAGGCGCAAGTATAGTCATGGAAGGTACGCATCGTTCAATGCGTGTAGCGTTGTCCCGTGAAATCGAAAAAATTGAAAAAAGCCTATCGTTCTTGGCAACGGTCGGTTCTATAAGTCCTTACATCGGTTTATTTGGCACTGTGTGGGGTATTATGAATGCCTTTATTGCATTGGGTGAAGTAAAACAAGCCACATTACAAATGGTTGCTCCTGGCATAGCAGAGGCTCTAATTGCTACGGCAATGGGCTTATTTGCTGCAATTCCGGCTGTAATTGCTTATAACCGTTTTTCAAACAGTGTTGAAAAGCTTGAATCTCACTACATCAACTTTATGGAAGAGTTTGCTAATATTTTACACCGTCAAGCAGCTACACAAATAGAGGCACAAGCGAATGTATCATCGTAAAAAGCGCCGCCCAGTAGCAGAAATTAATGTAGTACCTTATATCGATGTAATGTTGGTGCTGCTGATTATTTTCATGGCGACTGCGCCACTAATCACTCACGGTGTAAAAGTAGATTTACCAAAAATGGAAGAATCTGATTTAGTTGATACAAAAGATACACCACCAATCATTGCGTCTATTGATGCTGAGGGTAAATATTACGTCAGTGTAGGTACTGCTCCAGAGGAACCAATGGAAGCACTCGATGTAGCCGCAGTGATTAAATTGCAGTTAATGAAAAATCCAGATGTACCTGTAATGATTAAAGGTTCTGGTAAAGTATCGTATCAAGAAGTGCTATTGCTAATGGATTTTTTGAAAAACGCAGGTGTGCCGTCAGTGGGATTGATGACCGAATCCTTTGAGGGGAATTAACTGGATGAGTAGTGCATTAGTAAAATCGGTGGTTTTGCATTTAGGTTTGGGCGGATTGTTGTACGCGTCAGCTAACATTCATGCACCAACCCCTAAAGTAATGGAAGTGACGTTAAATACGGCCATACCTGAACCCGACAATGCTGTTTCTGCGGTAACAGTTGACCAAAAAATGGTTGAGCAAAAAATTGCTGAGCTACAAAAAAAAGAAAAAGATAAAAAGCGTGCTGAAGATAAGCGGATACGTGATTTAGAACGCAGGGCTGCAGATGCTCGCAAACAACGTGAATCTGAGGCTCGAAACATCAAAAAGCTTGAGCGTGAACGCAAAGCTAAAGAGAAAGAAAAAGCACAAGCTGAAGCTCAAGCAAAAAAGGCGCGTGAGATAGAGCAAAAAGAGCGTGCTAAAGCTAAGCAAGCAGAAAAGCAAAAACAAGAGGCCGAAAAGGCAGCAAAAGCGGCGGCAGATAAACGTAAGCTCGAAGAAGAAGCGCTAAAAAAAGCAGAAGCTGAACGTATTAAGCGTGAGCAAGAAGCTAAAGAGCGTGCAGCCGAAGCTGAACGTAAGCGTCAACAAGCATTACAAGAACAAATATTACAAGAACAACTTGCTAAAGAGCAGGCTGCACGTAGTAAAATACGCCAGCAACAAGTTGCGAGTGAAGTTGACAAATACCGTGCTTTGATTATGGCGCGTATCCAACAAAACTTGTTAATTGATGAAAAAATGAAAAACCAACAATGTCGAGTGAATATTCGTCTTGGCTTTAATGGTTTAGTTACGCAAGTTAAGTCTTTAGGTGGTGATAAGCTAGTGTGTGAAGCCGCGCTCAGAGCGGTTCGTATGGCCGACACATTACCTGTGTCTAAAGACAGAGACGTGTTTGACCAGCTAAAAAATATTAACTTAACAATCAAGCCAGAATTTTAAAGGAATGATATGTTCAATAAACTAAGAGTAGCCTGTGTAGTATTGCTACTAGGGTTTCAAGGCATTGCAAATGCTGCACTTGAAATTGTAATTACCGAAGGTGTTGACGGCGCAAGGCCTATTGCTATTGTGCCATTTAAATACACCGGAATAGGTCCGATCCCACAAAAACTAAGTGATGTGATTGCAGCTGATTTAGTCCGAAGTGGTAAGTTTAAGCCGGTTGATGTTGCGCAAATGCCACAACAACCAAGCGAGGACCAAGCAATTGATTATGCCTCATGGGTTAATCAAGGGGTTGAGGCCGTTTTAGTTGGTCAAGTTGAACAGCAAACCGATGGCCGATACTTAGTCCGCTATGAATTAGTGGATGTAATTCGTGGTCAAATCACGGGTGGCAACACCCAAATGATGTCTAATGGGCAATTAGTAAAAAGCCAAGACCACATTTTAGAAGCCAGAGAAAGCGTTATTTCCGAAAGTGGGTTTCGCCGCTATTCACACCGTATTAGTGATGTGATTTATGAAAAACTAACAGGCGAAAAAGGTGCATTTTTAACTAAAATTGCCTATGTGATTGTGCGTGACGAAGACGATAAGCCGTATCAACTCGTTGTTGCCGATTACGATGGATTCAACGAACAAGTACTTTTGCGCTCTAAAGAGCCGTTAATGTCACCCGCATGGTCACCAGATGGTACCAAGCTTGCTTATGTAACGTTTGAAAATCGTCAAAGCCAAATATATATCCAAGACTTATATACAGGTAAGCGAGAAGTGGTAGCCAGCTATCGTGGGATTAATGGTGCGCCGCAGTTTTCACCTGATGGTAAAGAGCTTCTATTAGTCCTTTCAAAAGATAAAACAGGTGCAACGGAAATTTATTTACTAAACCTGGCAACGCGTAAAGAAACACGCCTAACAAACCACCGTAGCATAGATACTGAACCATCTTGGTACCCAAATGGTCAAGATATAGTGTTTACCTCGGAAAGGGGTGGTAATGCTCAGATTTATAAGTTAAATTTAAAAACTGGCAGATCAAAGCGCCTAACGTTTGATGGCGATATGAATCTTGCAGGGTCAGTTACGCCTGACAGTAAAGAATTAGTGATGGTTAATCGTACGAACGGTAAGTACCATCTTGCTAAAAAAGAGCTAGCTTCTGGCGCGTTTCAAGTATTAACGCGAACTCGCTTAGATGAATCACCGAGTATAGCGCCAAACGGCTCGATGATAATATACAGCACGCTCCATAATAACAAACAGGTACTGGCGTTAGTATCGATGGACGGCCGCTTTAAAGCACGATTACCTGTGCTAGACGGACAAGTAAAGGCACCAGCTTGGTCGCCATATTTACAGTAATGTTACTGGTTTACTCAAAATAGGAATCTACTCAATGCAACTTAATAAAATACTTAAAGGCCTGCTAATTGCTGTGCCAGTAATGACATTAGCAGCTTGTAGCTCATCTTCAGATATCGACGAAGGTGCTGCAAACCAATCTAATCAAACTGCTGTTGAGCAAACAACTAGCAACGATACAGTTGAAGTAGCAACAATTTCGCCTGAAGAACGTGCTGAAGAACAACTTCGTCAAAAATACGAAGCACTTCGTCAAGAGCAAGTAATCTACTTTGATTTTGATAAAGCGACAATTGAAAGCAAATATGCTGATTTACTTCGCGCACATGCTGACTTTTTAGTAAAAAACCCATCGGTTAAAGTATTAATTGAAGGCCATGCAGATGAGCGTGGCACGCCAGAGTACAATATTGCACTAGGTGAAAACCGTGGTCAGTCAGTTGAAAAATACCTGCTAAGCTTAGGTGTATCAGCTAGCCAAATGTCAGTAGTGAGCTACGGTGAAGAAAAACCAATGGTTAAGTCTCGCACTGAATCAGCTTTCGCTAAAAACCGCCGTGCGGTATTAGTTTACTAAGATAAGAGATATTATGAAGCCGAAAATTATTTTGGCAGCAATGATATTGAGCGGGAGCACCCAGTTATGGGCTGCTCCCGCTCCTGTTTCAGAAGCTGCGAGTTCACAGTCAAGTATTGAGAAGCGCTTAGCGTCGTTAGAAAGTATGATGCAATCGCGTAATTTCTTGCAAGCCGAGTTACAACAGCAACTTAATTTACTTCAAGATGAAGTAAGCCAAATTCGTGGAGTGACGGAAGAGCAAAGCTATAAACTAGAAAAAGTACTTCAGCGTCAGCGTGAGCTTTATCAAGAGATTGAAAACCGTGTTAGTCAAGCGTATTCACAGCCTGCAGCAGTGCCTGCAACCGACTATGCACAACCTAATGACTCACAAGCATATAGCAGTGATTTATCTGAGAATGAGGCTTACGAGCGTGCTGTTGCACTTATAATGAAAGATAAACGCTACGATCAGGCTATTCCAGAGTTTCAAACGTTTTTAAATACATATCCAGAATCTGTGTATGCGTCAAACGCACACTATTGGTTAGGTCAATTATTAACAATTAAAAACGATGGAGTTAAAGCGGTTGATCACTTTAGAGTGGTTGTAAACGAATATCCAAATTCAAATAAACGCCCAGACGCCATGTTAAAATTAGGCACGCTTTTAAAAGAGCAAGGACTGACAGGCGAATCGTTAAAAATACTTAACGAACTTGTTACGCAGTACCCAAGTACAACGGCTGCAAAATTAGCCACAGATCGCCTGTCTAATTAATTGAATCAGCTTGATTAGACTGCTTTTTGTCATAAGCGGTCTAAAATTGGTCAACTAGGCATAAAAACTTAAAAAAAGAGACAATTTCGGTTGCACTCATTTTATAAATAAGTATTATAAGCGCCCGCAGCAAACGAATGGTTACCCCACTCAAAATGTTGCAAAAAGAGCGGGTCATTAGCTCAGTTGGTAGAGCAGTTGACTTTTAATCAATTGGTCGATGGTTCGAATCCATCATGACCCA
>NZ_JAWJBQ010000031.1:0-36484 GCF_046535955.1 Pseudoalteromonas sp. SIMBA_162
AGCGGTACACGAGGCTCGAACTCGTGACCTCGACCTTGGCAAGGTCGCGCTCTACCAACTGAGCTAGTACCGCATTTCTAAATTTTAACTCCAATTTCTTTGGTGAGAAATTGGAGCGGCACACGAGGCTCGAACTCGTGACCTCGACCTTGGCAAGGTCGCGCTCTACCAACTGAGCTAGTGCCGCATTATGGTTAGTCAGTAATTTGTCCGTTGATGCGCGACACGTCGCGTTCAACATTCCGGCAACTGAGCTAGTGCCGCATTATGGTTAGTCAGTAATTTGTCCGTTGGTGCGCGACACGTCGCGTTCAACATTCCGGCAACTGAGCTAGTGCCGCATAATCGCTTGCTCAAGCACACTAACCCCGCGGGGGTTATCGTCTTGAGCGGGGCAGGATTCTACAATAATACGATGTGTTTGCAAGTGTTTTTTACAAATTAAAGAATTTTTCTCTGTATACCTTCAATTCCATAATCGAATCTTTAATGTCGTCTAAGGCAAGGTGAGAGCCTTTTTTATTCACTTGAGCGAGCACTTCTGGTTTCCAACGTCTAGCAAGTTCTTTAATCGTACTTACATCAAGGTTGCGGTAATGGAAAAAATCTTCGAGTTCACGCATATATTTATTCATAAAGCGTCTGTCTTGCCCAATTGAGTTACCGCACATTGGGGATGCACCGGCTGGCACCCATTGCTTTAAAAACTCTAATGTTTGCGCTACCGCATACTCTTCATCAAACGTACTTGCTTTACAACGCGCAGTTAAGCCTGATTTACCGTGCTGAGTAGTACACCACTCATCCATACCATTAAGTAATTCATCGCTTTGATGAATAGCAATAGTTGGCCCCTCGGCTAATATATTAAGGTCTGCATCAGTGACAACAGTTGCAATTTCAAGTATTTTATCGGTTGCTGGTTCAAGTCCGGTCATTTCCAGATCGAGCCAAATTAAGTTTGATTTATTAATAGTCATAATTACCTTAAACGGTGCTTTTCTTTAGATCCAACGCATTTCGATATATCATATTAGCATCAACCGTCGAGCTAAAGCTTTTTTTATACCAACTCGGTTAAGTATTATTGCGAATTGGTATTATGCTCAAAGCCGACATTTAAACAAGGTTATAGGCCAAACGTGGCAAAACAGAAAAAATTAAGTAAAGGCCAATCGCGTCAGATCAAGGCCAATCATCAAAAGCGTATTAACAGCGCAGGTTCAAAACCAGCTAAAAAAGGTGCCCAAGAGTGGCAGGCAGATAATTTAGGTCAGGTTGAAAGCGCTATTGTAATCAGTCGATTTGGCCAGCACGCTGATGTTGAAACGCAAAATGGAGACGTGCTTCGCTGTAATATACGCCGAACTGTATCTAATTTAGTATGTGGCGACGAAGTATTATTTCGTCGCGCTAAAGTAAGTGAAGGCGATTTAGCCGGAGTTATTGAAGCAACACAAGAGCGTCGCTCGCAACTTACTCGCCCCGATTTTTACGATGGGGTAAAAGTAATTGCTGCAAATATTGATCAAATACTTATGGTTTCTGCTGTATTACCTGAGTTTACCCCTAGCATTATTGATCGCTATTTAATTGCCTGTGAAGACATGGGTATTGAGCCTATTTTAATCCTCAACAAAATCGACTTAATCGGCGAAGCCGGCCTTAAAGATATTCAAAACGTGCTCGATATTTATCGCACATTAAATTATCGCGTACTGCTTGTCAGCAATATAACCGGTGAAGGAATTGATGAACTTAAAAACATGCTTGTTGGTAAAAATAATATTTTTGTAGGTCAAAGTGGCGTGGGTAAATCAACCCTAGTAAATACTGTACTGCCAAATGCCGAAATATTAACGAAAGAGGTATCCGAAAACAGTGGCTTAGGCCAACACACCACAACGGTATCACGCCTTCATCACTTACCCACTGGCGGTAACTTAATTGACTCGCCGGGTATTCGTGAATTTGGGTTGTGGCATTTAGACGTTGAGCGTGTGACTTGGTGCTTTAAAGAATTTAGAGAATTTATAGGTGGATGCCGCTTTAGAGACTGCAAACACTTAAATGACCCGGGCTGTATAATTAAAGAAGCCGTAGCCAATGGCGACATTTCGCAACTACGCTTTGACAGCTACCACCGAATTTTAGAATCAATGGCCGATGGCCGTGCCGGCGCTCGTGCGCCGCGTGTATAATTAAGGAAAAATACCGTGAGCTTAGACAAATTTAAAATCGCAATGCAGTACGCAATGCCAAAACACTTTATTTCGCGCGTTGTGGGTAAATTAGCAGCTGCAAAAGCCGGTGCGTTAACAACAACGCTTATTAAACTGTTTATCAAGCAATATAAAATAGATATGAGTGAGGCTAAATATTCAGACCCGTCTCATTACAAAACATTTAACGAGTTTTTTACTCGTCCACTCAAAGACGGCGTTCGTCCAATGGTTGAAGACGCTGATACAATAATTCATCCAGTAGATGGTGCAATTAGCCAGCTAGGCGACATAGTTGATGGGCAGCTTATTCAAGCCAAAGGCCACGACTATAGCTTGCAGGCACTTCTGGGTGGGTCTGAGGACGATACTACTGCGTTTTTAGGTGGTAAATTTGCAACTATTTATTTAGCACCGAAAGATTACCACCGTATTCATATGCCTATTGATGGCACATTAAGCAAAATGATTTACGTACCGGGCGATTTATTTTCGGTAAATCCGCTTACAGCGCAGAATGTTCCCAACTTATTTGCGCGTAACGAGCGTGTAGTGGCTATTTTTGAAACGGAAATAGGTCCACTCGCTATGGTATTGGTAGGCGCAACTATTGTCGCTAGCATAGAAACTGTTTGGGCCGGTACTGTTACTCCACCAGCAGGTAGTGATGTATTTAGTTGGAATTACCCGACCAGCGGTGAAAACGCAATCACATTTAAGAAAGGCGAGGAAATGGGTCGCTTTAAATTAGGCTCAACGGTAGTGCTTGCATGGGGTGCTAATAAAGCAAACATACTAGACGATCAACTACCAGAAGTGGTTACTCGCTTAGGTACTGCGTTTGCAAAAATTAAAGAAAGTGAAGAGCTATAAGTTTTTAGTTTTTAGTTTTTAGTTTTTAGTTAAAGATTAAAAGCACCGCGTTTATGACAAATGCGGTGCTTTTTTATTGGTAGACAATGAGCTTGCTCATGTTAGAAGCGCAGCTTCTCATGGCTTAATCCCAAGTTTAGCCCCGCGAATTACCTCTTATTTTATCCACCACACTCTTTACAGTTTAAATCTTTAACTACTTTAAAATGTTGCTGCTTTAAACTCAGCGCATCAAAGGTAATAAATGCACTCCCCTCAACATGCCCGAGTAAAAAATTAAGCGTAAGTTGTGCCTGCATAGAACCAACAATCCCTAATAAAGGGCTTATTACCCCCGCATTACTACAATTAATAGCGGGTGCTTCACTCGTTTTTGGAAAAATACAGCCGTAGCAAGGGCTTTGAGTCTGTGTGAAATCAAAGCCCATTAACTGCCCGCTTGTCGCGATAGCAGCGCCAGCTATTAAACGCGTTTTATTCGCTAAGCAATACCGGTTAACTGCATAGCGAGTGGTAAAATTATCTGAGCAATCAAGTACTACATCGGCATTGCTTAAAAGCTCAGCGCAATTCTCGTCATCAAGCTTTTTACTCTGCGTTACTATATTTATTTGATTATTGAGGCTCGTTAATACTTTACCAGCGGCCGCTACCTTACTTTGTCCTAAATGATTAACTTTATAAAGCACTTGGCGCTGTAGGTTTGAAAGCTCAACGGCATCATCGTCTATTAAAATAAGCGTTCCAATACCTGCCGCCGCTAAATACAAAAGTGCTGGACTGCCTAAACCGCCTGCACCGACTACAGCAACAGTGGCAGACTTTAGTGCTAACTGCCCTTCTAGCCCCACTTCTTTTAATAATAAGTGGCGGCTATAACGCAGGGCTTCTTTATCGCTGAGCTTATCCATTTGGCTGGTTTATAGCACTTTGTAGCGAGCTAATAGCTGCAATATAGTCATCCGCTTCACTAATGGCCCTTACTACCGCAACACTACCGACGCCTGTATTAGCAACTTCATTTGCGCGGGTTAAATCAATTCCGCCAATGGCAACCGTTGGGTAGCTTTGCATTAATGGCACACACTTTTTAAGTTTATCGAGCCCTTGTATTTGCCCTGTCATATCTTTGGTCGTGGTTGGATAAATAGCGCCAAATGCCATATAACTTGGTCGGTAATTATGCGCACGCAGCATTTCATAAAAGCCATGAGTCGAAAGCCCAAGCCTTAAACCCGCCTCTTTAATGGCGGCTAAATTAGCAATGTCTAAGTCTTCTTGGCCTAAATGCACGCCATAAGCACCGTGCTTTATTGCTAACTGCCAGTAATCATTTATAAATACGTGAGCGCGGTACTTTTTACCCAGTTCAACAGCCTGTTTTATGAGTTCATCAAGCTCAGTCTCAGTTTTATTTTTAACACGTAATTGCGCTGTTTTAACCCCTTGCTGTAAGCACTTTTCTAGCCAGTCATTACTATCAACAACCGCGTACAAGCCTAATTGTTTACTTTCACAAGGTGCAAAATCAGCGGCCATATTAAACTCAAGCGGCACATCAAAATCAAGTTCATCACCAAGCCAGCTACCTGGCTCTATAACTTGAGGATAGTCATCTAAATATGTAGGAAATGATGTTTGCGCTACAGGCCCTATTCCTTCACCGTATCTAACCGACTGCTTTAAACCTTGGTTTATATAAGCTTTGGCTAAAATAAAGGCATCTTTTAGTGGGTAATCTTTTGCTAAACACGCTGCAATAACCGACGCCATACTGCACCCCGTACCATGGTTGTGTGGGGTTTGAATTTTTTTATTACCTAGCCAATATTCTTCATTATTTTGTATGCAGTAATCAATACAGTAACCACTAGGGAAATCCCAATGCCCACCTTTAATAACCACTGACTTTGCTCCCCAACTTAGCAGTTTATTTGCTGCGTCTTTAACGGCGCTTGGGCCAATTAAATATACGCCGGTTAATAATTGAGTCTCGTGCGTGTTAGGTGTTATTACATCCACCAGCGGCAATAAGCACTCTTTAATAGCGCTTACGGTATCTTCTTCGGTTAATACATCCCCGCTTGAGGCAATAGCAACGGGGTCGTAAACAATCACTGGTGGAACTGGCCATTTAGCTTTGTAGTGGCTTATGTGTTCACTGATTAATTGAATTTGCTGCACATTTGCTAACATGCCAATTTTAATTACTTTGGCCTTCATGTCTTTTTCAAGTGCCAAAAGCTGTGATTCAATAATATCGGTAGACACCGCATTAATAGCTTCTACACCTAAACTATTTTGCGCCGTAAGCGCGGTAATTGCGGTACAGCCATGTACACCAAAACTTTGCATTGCCTTTATATCGGCTTGAATACCTGCGCCACCGCCAGAATCAGATCCGGCAATTGTCCACACTACGTTATTCATATATTTTATTTCCTTACTGCTGATGCCAAAACGGCATGCCCATTGTTGGAGTTGAGGGTGCTGCGAGGTCTTTTTCAGGCATTGCTTTAGCGTTATACGCAAAACGCCCTGCCTCAACCGCCGCCTTAAATGCACGGCTCATAGTTATTGGGCAACCCGCCCCAGCAATGGCTGAATTTAATAATACAGCATCATACCCTAATTCAAGCGCTTGGCAGGCATGCGACGGTAAACCTAACCCTGCATCCACAATAAGTGTTGTATTTGGTAAGCGCTCACGAATCGTTTTTAAATTGTAACTATTTAACAAGCCTTTTCCTGTACCTATTGGTGCCCCCCATGGCATAAGCACTTCGCATCCTAGGTCATTTAAACGCTGACAAAGCACTAAATCATCGGTGCAATAAGGCAGTACTTTAAACCCATCGTTAATTAGTATTTCTGTGGCTTCAAGCAAAGCAAATGGATCAGGTTGCAAGTTATAGTCATCACCTATCAGCTCAAGCTTAATCCAATCGGTAGCAAATACTTCACGACACATTTGAGCAAGGGTTACCGCTTCTTTTACGCTGTGACACCCGGCCGTATTGGGCAATATTTTTAAACCCGTATTTTTTATCAATTGCCAAAAGTCATCACCTGCTTCTGCACTTTGCTGGCGCCTTAGTGATACCGTGACAACCCCCGCTCCGGATGCTTCAATTGATTGCGTCATAATATCTGGCGATGGATACAAAGCGGTGCCAATTAGTAATCGGCTATTAATTGCTTCACCATAAATATTTAACGTGTCTTTTACTTGCATGCGCCTACCCACCTTGAATGGGCGATAACAATTCAATGCTATCCCCTTCATTTATAACAAAACCGTTATGCTGACTTTTTGGTATAAATACGCCATTAACAGCCACCGCATAAGGGGCAATTGCTCCATACTCTTTTAATATCTCAAGTAACGCATCAGAGGTTAAATCTAAAAGCTCACCGTTTAACGTAATCTTCATTTAATACTCACCTATGTACGATAGCGCTTGTGCAACAAGAACAGGGGCTAACATATAGCCATGACGATATAAGCCATTAATGCTAATAACATTTCCTGATTTTTTTACTTGCGGTCTGTTGTCACTAAACGCAGGGCGAAGCCCTGTTTGAACCCCTAATAAACGCCCTTCTGCAAACCCACTATGCACAGTGTAAGCTGCCGACAATAGTTCTAGTGTTGAACGAACAGTGGCTGGGCCGCTGTCTTGCGATTCAATTTCAGTTGCACCAATGACATATTCATTATTAGGTTTTGGTGCAATATAAATAGGATACCGCGGATGCATTAATCGCACTGGGCGCGTTAAATTAACTTCTGGTGCATAAAGTCGCGCAACCTCACCTCTTACACCACGAAGCAGTTGCTCCTTTTTTGCCCCCAGCCCTCTGCAATCAAGAATAAAATCAAACGGGCGATTATTAATTTCACCATTTTTGATAGTTACCCGCTGATTAAACACAAACTTTACTTTTCGCCTGTTAAGCATGCTGTAGCTTGCTTTATAAAAGGCTTGATTATCTATTTGCCCTTCACAGGGTAAAAACACACCTTGGCTAAAACGATTCGCAAGCTCAGGCTCTAACTGCGCTATTTTCTGAGCATTTAAAGCCTCAGCATTGTGCCCAGCTATGGGTTTTATTCGCTGGGTAAAGCTTTGTAGGTCGCCTTTATCTTGTTGATGTGCAACCACTAATGTGCCTTGCTGCTGAAAAAACACATCGTGTTCAAGCTCTTCTATTATTTGTGGCCAGCGATTAATCGAATCCAATCCCATTTGCGCTAAATCGGCTTCACACAATACCGACTCAGCCAATGGCGCAAGCATAGCTGCTGCAACTTTGCCTGCACTATTGAGAGCATGTTCATCATCGGCCTCAAACACGCTCACATTGTGCTGCTTACTTAGCTCAAGTGCAGCAAGCCTTCCTGCTAAACCAAATCCAACAATGGCAATATGGTACTGCATAAAAAATCCTTCATTGGCTGGCCGCGAGTCACAAACTACATGCAATCTTGCGCTAAGGTAGCCACCTCATTGCACGTAGTTAGATATCCGCAGCCTAAGGTCGAGTTATATCGCTTTGTGATAAATTTCAGAGCCCGTTTGCTTAAACTCCTCTGATTTAGCTTTCATTTGCGCTTCTACATCAATCATTTTAATTTCAATAGCCTCACCCGCGTTATTGGGATCAATACCACGCTCCTCTAAATCGTTAGCGTAATCGCGTACTTCTTGGCTGATTTTCATAGAGCAAAATTTAGGGCCACACATAGAGCAAAAATGAGCTACTTTGCCCGACTCTTGTGGCAGTGTTTCGTCGTGATATTCGCGGGCACGTTCAGGGTCTAAACCAATATTAAATTGGTCATGCCATCTAAACTCAAAACGCGCTTTTGACAAGGCATTATCGCGCTCTTGCGCGCCTGGGTGTCCTTTAGCTAAATCGGCGGCATGCGCTGCAATTTTGTAGGTAATTAAACCTTCTTTGACGTCTTCTTTATTTGGTAAGCCTAAATGCTCTTTTGGCGTTACATAACACAACATAGCACAGCCATACCACGCTATTTGCGCCGCTCCAATGCCCGATGTAATGTGGTCGTACCCTGGTGCAATATCGGTTGTTAGTGGGCCTAGAGTATAAAATGGCGCTTCCCCACAATGTTCTAGTTGCTCATCCATGTTGGCTTTGATCATGTGCATTGGCACATGCCCTGGCCCTTCAATAAATACTTGTACGTCATGCTTCCATGCTATTTGTGTTAGCTCACCTAATGTACGTAACTCACTAAATTGTGCTTCATCGTTAGCATCAGCAATAGAGCCTGGGCGAAGGCCATCGCCTAATGAAAAACACACATCGTATTGTTTTAAAATTTCACAAATATCTTCAAAGTGCGTGTATAAAAAGTTCTCTTTATGGTGCGCTAAACACCATTTGGCCATAATAGAGCCACCGCGCGATACAATACCTGTAACACGTTTTGCCGTCATAGGTACGTAGCGCAAAAGCACACCGGCATGAATAGTAAAGTAGTCAACGCCCTGCTCTGCTTGTTCAATTAAGGTATCGCGGAATATTTCCCACGTTAAGTCTTCAGCTACACCGTTTACTTTTTCAAGGGCCTGATAAATGGGCACAGTACCAATGGGTACAGGCGAGTTACGTACTACCCACTCACGTGTTTCATGAATATAGCGCCCTGTTGATAAATCCATCACGGTATCGGCGCCCCAACGAGTCGACCACACCATTTTTTCTACTTCTTCTTCAATAGATGAAGTGACCGATGAATTACCTATATTAGCGTTCACTTTAACCAAAAAGTTACGGCCAACAATCATTGGTTCGGTTTCTGGATGATTGATATTGTTAGGTAAAATTGCGCGGCCGCGTGCTATTTCGTCACGTACAAATTCAGGGGTTATAAAATCGGGAATACTCGCGCCAAATGACTCGCCCTTATGCTGCGCAGCTAATAACTCTTCGCGAATCTTTGCACGCCCCATATTTTCTCGCACTGCGACGTATTCCATCTCTGGCGTTACAATACCTTGGCGGGCGTAATGCATTTGTGTGACATTTTTGCCCGCTTTACCACGGCGAATTTTTGGTAGGTGATCAAATCGAATATGATCAAGTCCATCATCAGCCATACGCTGCTGTGCAAACTGCGAGGTGACCGAATCGAGTACTTCTGTATCGTTGCGCCCTGCAATCCATTGCTCACGAAATTTTGGTAACCCTTTACGTACATCTAATTCAAAATTTGGATCTGTGTACGGGCCCGATGTATCGTAAACACGAAGTGGCTCATTAGATTCATACACCGGATTTTCGTCGGTGCCACCAATAAACGTATCACTGAGTGTTATTTCGCGCATACCTACACGCACACCTGGCTGGCTACCTTCAACGTACACTTTTTGAGAATTTGGAAATGGCTGCCCTGTTAAATTATAAATATATTCAGATGCAGCTGCACGCGTTTCGCGACGCGATGATTTATTTGTAGTGTTTGACATGACTTACCTCATAACTAAAGGGTTGTCTTGTCAGATATTCCAAAAGGAATAGAGAAAGATCGTAAAGTAGCTTCATGCCACTTCGCAGCCTATAAAAATGGGTATCGCTTTATTGCACGCATAAAAAAAGACGCACAAGCGTCCCGTTTTAGGCAGCTTGTTCCCTACGCAGGTATTAACCTGATCAGGTTCACGGATCCCGCTTTCGCGATCTCAGCCTAAGTAACATACTTAGGCACTCCGACAAGTATATAAATTGTTCGTTGATTTAATAAGCAATCTTATTAAATCTGCGTTGAGTGTACGCCAGTTAAAAAAGACCCGCAAGGGGTCATTTTTTAAAACTCTAAAATTTATTTAGCTACAAATACAAACTTTTGCTCGCCTTGCATAACTAATTTTTGACCTTGCATGCTAAGCGTTGCACCTTGCTTTAACGTTTTTAAAAACTGCTGTTCAAACTTATCTGTTTTTTCGCCGCAAGATTTTCGGGTCATTCCAACTTTTTGCACACTAAGGCTACTTTCGTTAAGTTCACCCTCACCAAAAAATCGGTTACATCCTGCAAACCCATTTACTTGAAGCGCTTCTATAAAGCTAACGGAGGCCGTGTATTGCTCCTCTAAGGCTAAATCATCAATTGTAGATAACTGCCATTGTGTGTATTTTAGCTGCTCACTGGTAACGGTCCCTGTTGATGCGCAACCAACACATAAACCGATTATAAGCATCGGTATTGCTGCTAATTTCATACTGCTACTAACTCATTGTCTAATTAATGTCATAATAACAATATTTATGCGATTTATCCGTTAAATTTGCATGTTTTAAATGTAATTTTTTGTTCATAAAACGTTATATATAGAATATGAGTTAGCCTAAATCATTATTGTTGAATAGGGTTTGCATTTCGGGTGGTAAAAAAGGACGCCCTTTTTCGTTCACCGCAGTACCTATTACTTTTGCTTTAAGCATCACTTGCTGGTCGTGTTTACGTACAATAGTTTGCTCAAACGCAAACTTTAAACGACTTAGACGAACGGGCTTTACAGACACATAAAACTCATCTTCTGGCACCAATGAGTGCTTGTAATCAACTTCACTACGAATCACAACTAAATTAACTTTTTGCTTAGCAAGTAATGCAAAGTCAACACCGTTCGAAAATAGGAATTCATGGCGGGCATGTTCTAAATAATTAAAATAAACACTGTTATTAACGATCCCTTGTAAATCACATTCGTAATGACGTACTTTAAAATCAACTTTAAAAGTCATATTAGTAATCCTAGTTTTTTTACGTATAATCGCTGCGTTATAACACAGGTATAAAAATAATTACTAGGGTCAGTTTGTCTTTTAAGATTAAGACTTAAAGGTCAACAGACCCCAGCATAAGCCCCTAAAATGGAGTTAAGTAACAAAATGAACTTACGTTTGTCTTTAATCACTGCCGCACTTTTGCCGCTAATGAGTGCCCCTTTTTCAGCTAATGCTGATGATAGCGACATAGAAAAAATAGTGGTCACCGGTGACTTTCAACCAGAAACTATTCAAACTTTAAGTGCCAGTGCAAGTTTACTCAGTGAAGAAGAAATAAGCCTACGTGGTGCAAGTTACTTAGACGAAATATTAGGCAGTGCCGCTAACGTAAACTTCACTGCGGGTGCGTCTCGTGGGCGTTTTATACAAATTCGTGGCGTGGGTTTACGCTCACAATTTGTTGACCCTATTAACCCTTCGGTTGGTTTAGTTATTGACGGCATTAACTACTCTGGCCTTGGTGGCAGTTCATTATTATTTGATATTGACCAAGTAGAAATTTACCGTGGACCACAAGGAACACGCTTTGGTGCAGACGGCATGGCCGGTATGATCCAAATGCAATCAGCTAAAGCAACTAGCGATCCGAGTTTAAAACTGCACTTAGGTGCTGGCACATACAACAGCCATGAAGCAGGCCTTGCAGCAAGCACTGGTTTGACCGACGATACAACGGCTCGTGTTAGTTACTTTCGCAGAAAATCTGACGGCTACGTAGACAACTTATACCTGAACGAGTCAACACAAAATCAAGACGAGCAAGTTGCACGCTTCAAATTAAATTCTCAGCTTACTGAAAACCTAAACACTGAGTTAAATTTTCATTATATTGATATAAACAATGGTTACGATGCCTTTACGCTCGACAACAGCCGCGACAGCGTTGCGGATGAACCAGGTCAAGATAACCAAAAAAGTTACGCGGTAGGTATTGCTAACACTTACACGGGTTTCGATAAATTTGATGTAAGCCTTAATGTTTCAGCAATCGATAGCGAGTTACTTTACAGCTACGATGAAGACTGGGTATGTAATGATATTAACGAGCCGCAACTTTGTGCTGCAGGCTTACACCCTTGGGGTTACAGCTCTACTGATATTTATAATCGCGATCGCGATGATCAATCAGCTAACTTACAGTTTAACGATAAAACCGGTAACTGGGTTGCGGGTCTTTATTATCAAAACCGCGATGTTGATTTAGAGCGCCAATACACATGGCTTGCAAGCCCATTTGCCTCTACCTATGAAACCAGCAATATTGCATTGTATGGTCAAGTAGCAACCCCTATTGGCCCAAAAACCACTTTAATAACAGGCCTACGTGTTGAGCAATACCAAGGTGATTACACCGACAGTAACGGTTTTATACAAGAAACCGACGATGTTATGCTCGGTGGTAAAGTCGCGCTTGAGTATCAAGTAATAGATCGCACTATGATCTACGCAAGTATTACGCGTGGCTACAAAGCCGGTGGTATTAACTCTGAAGCGCTTGCAAAAGCAAAAGATGAAGGCCTAAACCTAGACGCTAACTTTTTTCAACAGCACACCAGCTTCGACCCTGAATACTTATGGAGCGGTGAGTTTGGCGTTAAAGGATCATCACTTGATGACGCTTTAACGCTTCGCTTAGCAGCATTTTATATGCACCGCGACGACATACAGTTAAAAGCATGGCAAGTTGAAGGCCAGCAGTTTACAGGCTACGTTGATAACGCAAGCTCTGGTAGTAACTACGGCCTCGAAATTGAAGGTAATTACCGACTCACCGACAACCTATTATTAACCGGTAGCGCTGGTTACTTAGACACAGAAATAGATAACTTTGTAACGCAATCTGGTTTAAACCAAGATGGCCGTGAACAAGCCCAATCGCCTAAGTACCAATATGCATTTACTGCACGCTACAATTTTACCAACGCTTTTTATGCCATGGTGGGTATTGAAGGGAAAGACGATTACTACTTCTCAGATAGCCATAACTCTAAAGCGCCTAACAGCAACTTAGTTAACTTAAGCTTTGGTTACGACGCTGACATGTGGTCAGTTCGTGCATGGGCACGCAACGTGTTTGATGAAGCTGTGCCGACGCGTGGCTTTGAGTTCGGTAACGACCCACTTGATGGCTACGAAACGCATACCTACACACAATTAGGTGAGCCAAGAGTAGCGGGTATAACGTTTACGTTAGAGCTGTAAGTTCTCAGTTAAAGATTAGAAAACACCGCGTTTAATTAAAGCGCGGTGTTTTTATTTGTAGACGTTGAGCTTGCTCACGTGAGAAGCAACGCCTCTAATTACTTTAATTTAAGTACAATCGATACAATCAAACAACCTTTCAAAGCCTCGCTTTAACGCGCCAGCAAGCTGTGTGCCTACAGGGCAAGTATCACGCTCTATCTACATCAAAGGCAATTACATCTTTAATTTTGTCTTTGTTAGTTGCTAGCATTACCAGCCTATCAATCCCCAATGCTACGCCTGAACATTGCGGTAAACCATGCTCCAATGCAGCAATTAAGCGAGAATCCATCGGAACTTGTTTTAAACCGTGCGCTTCACGATACTGGTTATCTTCATCAAAGCGTTTAGCTTGTTCTGTTGCGTTGGTTAGCTCGTTAAAGCCATTCGCAAGCTCCATATTTTTATAATAGAGTTCAAAACGACCAGCGACTCGCTCATCGTGTTCACAAATTTGCGCTAATGCCGCTTGTGAGGCAGGAAAATGATAGACAAAACAGGGTTTAGTTTGCCCAATGCTCGGTTCTACTTTCATACAAAATAACAGCTGTAGCAAGGTATCTTTATGAGTTTCGTTTTTAGCTATGTCAGCAAAGCCGTGCTTACAAGCATGCGCCTTTAGTTGATCTAAAGATGCTGTCAGTGGATCCAGGCCTAATACTTGTTTAAATGCATCCTGGTAAGTAATACGCGTTGCTGGCTCCACATTAAGTACACACTGCATTAGCTCATCCATTTCATCCATCAATGCAAATTCGTCAAACCCAGGGCGATACCACTCAAGCATCGTGAACTCAGGGTTATGATGGCTGCCCGCCTCTTCATTTCTAAATGCTTTGCAAAGCTGAAAAATAGAACCTGAACCGGCCGCTAACAAGCGTTTCATTGCAAACTCGGGGGATGTTTGTAAATAAAGAGGCAAACCACCAGCATGCCCGGGGCCCATAAATGAAGTATTAAAACTTGCCAAGTGAACATCAGTGACACTAGCAGCACTTAAGCTCGGTGTTTCTACTTCCATTACATCTCGTACGTAAAAAAATTCACGAATTGTGCGTAAAATTTCTGCGCGTTGTTTTAATGTTTTTATATTTGCGCTGGGCGCCCAAAGTGTTGCTGACATATTTTCTCCAAAAAAAATCCCAGCATAGGCTGGGATTCATACCAATTCGCTTAGGCCGTGTTGCTCTTTGCGAATTGGTATTATTAAGCTACGTTAAATATTACTTAACACGGCCTACGTACTCACCACTGCGGGTGTCTACTTTAATTACTTCGCCAATTTGAACGAATAATGGAACACGAACTACTGCACCCGTGCTAAGTGTTGCTGGTTTACCACCCGTGCCCGCTGTATCACCTTTTAGGCCAGGATCTGTTTCAGTAATCTCAAGCTCTACAAAGTTTGGTGGAGTAACTGCAATTGGGCTGCCATTCCATAGTGTGATAGTACATACATCGTTTTCAACTAACCATTTGCCAGCATCGCCTAAAGCTTTCTCGTCAGCAGCAATTTGCTCAAATGTTTCGTTATTCATGAAATGCCAAAATTCACCGTCTGTATAAAGATACGCTAAGTCCGTATCCATAACATCAGCACCTTCAACCGATTCACCTGATTTAAAGGTTTTTTCAAGTACCTTGCCAGAAATAAGCTTGCGGATACGAACACGGTTAAACGCTTGGCCTTTACCAGGTTTTACCATTTCATTTTCTAAGATACTGCAAGGCTCGCCGTCCATCATAATTTTTAGGCCGCCCTTGAACTCGTTGGTGCTATAATTCGCCATCGTTTCCTCTATTTTAATTTTTTCGAGTAATCTACGTGCCAATGATACAAAGAAATGAAGCAAATTTGCATAAAAACTGGCAAAAAGAATTAGCAAATGTAGTTACCTGTCCAAAAACCTTGCTTGAAATGGTTGGTTTATCGAGCCAAGTCCATGAAAACGACCTAAAAGCTCGCAGTTTATTTCCGGTACGGGTGCCAGTGCCTTTTATAAAAAAAATGCGTAAAGGTGATGCAAACGATCCTCTATTGCTACAAGTTATGCCTCGTCATCAAGAGTTTTTAAAAAAATCGGGGTTTAATAAAGATCCTTTGCTTGAGCAAGACAACTCCCAACCCGGGGTTTTACATAAGTATAAATCGCGTGTTTTAGTTATGTTTAAAACCGGTTGCGCGGTAAATTGTCGGTATTGTTTTAGACGTCATTTTCCGTATCAAGAAAACCAACTTAATAAAAAAAGCCTGCTAGATGCCCTTAGCTATATAAAATCAGATACCAATATAAACGAAGTGATCTTAAGTGGTGGTGACCCGCTTATGGCCAAAGACGATGCCATTAGCTGGTTTTTAGATGAGCTTGAAAAGTTACCGCAAATAAAACGTATGCGAATACACAGCCGTTTGCCTGTCGTAATACCTGCGAGAATTACCGACGAGCTATGTGCCCGCTTACAAAAATCACCACTAAAAATTGTATTTATAAACCATATAAATCACGCCAACGAAATAGATGGTGAGTTTAAAGCTGCAATGCAAAAGCTTAAACATGCAGGCGTTATGCTATTAAACCAAGCGGTTATTTTAAAAGACGTGAACGATACGGTTGACGCACAAATAAATTTAAGTGAAGCGTTATTTGATGCCGACGTGCTGCCGTATTATTTGTATTTGCTAGATAAAGTTGAAGGCGCAAGTCACTTTGACATTAACGAAGAGCAAGCAATAAAAATAATGGCAGAGCTTTTAAAAGCTCTGCCCGGATTTTTAGTGCCTAAATTAGTAAGAGAAATAGGCGGTCAAAAAAGTAAGACCCCTATCGACCTCAAACTTATTTAGGACGACATTTAAACGTATACGTTTATGTTATTACCAAGTGTTGCAGTCACCGATTTAGCCGGTGTTTGCGCACTTGATGATTGCGCAGCACCTTCAATTAGTGCAAGCGCAGCTGCGCCGTCTGCCTGTTGCTGTTTTTTAGCCAAAGAAGCGCTGTAAACTTCACCACTTTCGCTAGCCCCTGACATAACGGGTAAACTTGAACCTGATATATTCATATTACTAACCTGACTTTTAAATGTAATCCACGTATTATATCGGCCATGCAGTACAAAGCTTTAGGAAAACCATGGATTCTATAATTGAACAACTCAACGCTAACTTAAAAATTGTTTATCGTCAGGCACTTGATGCCGACAAAAAACTAGACGAATTACAACAACAAGGCCATGGTAAATTTAAAGCCTTATTTGGAAAAGACGCTGGTTTTGACTTTGAAGCAAAGCGTTTCAAACCCTATGTACTAGACGTTGCAGCAGACGTAGAAAGTTTATCAACCGATGGCTTTAACGAAGAAAAGTTAAAAGCGACCGTCATTAAATTACAACAGTTACTCACTTTACTTGCCACGTTTAAGTAACCAAAGTTAATCACTTGCCGCTCTTAAGCGGCAAGTTAACTCAATCAATACTTGTTAATACTTGTTCGCCAAACCACTGTGTGAGTAATCTTTTTTCGTGGTCAAATGACTCCTCTCGGCCTCTTCTTATTCTATCCATAAAGCCCATGTCTTTGAGTTCAACATCATTTGCTTCACTTATTACATCGCCTTCTTTATTAACTAACGAATAGTTCAGATTAATACGTGGGAAAAAAATAGGCTCAACAACGCGAATTTCACTTGTGCCACTAAAACGTACATCACCAGCTAAATCAATATCTGTAATTTCGACATTCAGCTTATAATCTTTTGGCAGTTGCTCAGCAAGCTTGGAAAAATGTTTTTCAAACTGCTTCGTAATTTGCTTATGGTAAGACGCTTTAGTTTGGTTTGATGCACGCACATCGCGATAGTCTTTAAAGTCATGCCACTTAACTGCAGACTCGCCAGCATGTGTAAATAGTGGCAATACAACACACAGTGCCATTGAAATTTTTGTAACTGAGTTCATAACTATCTCCAAAAAGTAATCCATAACACAATGTATATGGTGTGACTTTGTTGCTTACCTTAATTAAATAATCCTAACAGATATATATTAACTATAACTTAATCATAGTTGTTAAATGTAATTATAAACGAACAAAATGTAATCTGATGTACCTTTTAAAACTACTTTAAACCATCTTCTTTGCAAACAAAAAATTAAATATAAAGCATGTAAACTATGCCATTTTATGTTGAAATTAAAACAACTGAATAAAGAACCCTACGGAGCTTTCATGACTATTTTAGTAACCGGTGGCGCAGGCTATATTGGCTCGCATACCGTTTTAGAACTTTTGCAACAAGGAAGTGATGTTGTTGTTATAGATAATTTAGCAAATTCATCGCAAGAGTCTCTGGCTCGCGTTAAACAAATTACGGGAAAAGAAGTAACTTTTTATCAAGGTGACATACTCGATAAAGCTTTTTTAGATTCAGTATTTGCAAAGCATACGGTTAACAGCGTTATTCATTTTGCAGGCTTAAAGTCGGTTGGCGAATCGGTTGCTAAACCAGTAGAGTATTACCAAAATAATGTGCAAGGCACGTTAACCTTAGTTGATGCTATGCGAGATGCGGGCGTATTTAAGTTAGTGTTTAGCTCATCTGCCACCGTTTATGGTGACCCGGCAAGTTTACCTATTAAAGAAGACTTTCCTGTTGGTGGCACAACTAACCCATACGGTACCTCAAAATTGATGGTAGAAATGATGCTCCAGGATATCGCTAAATCTGACGAGCGCTTTGCGTTTGCTATTTTGCGTTACTTTAATCCAGTAGGTGCTCACGAATCGGGCCTAATTGGTGAAGATCCTAATGGCATTCCTAATAATTTATTACCATTCATTGCTCAAGTAGCAGTGGGTAAACTCAAGCAGTTAGCCGTATTTGGTGATGATTACGACACCATTGATGGCACAGGCGTGCGCGACTACATTCACGTTGTAGATTTAGCTATTGGCCACTTAAAAGCGCTTGATAAAATAGCTACAAATACGGGGGCACTTGTCTATAATCTTGGCACTGGTAATGGCTATTCTGTTCTGCAAATGGTTAATGCATTTATTAAAGCAAGTAACCAAGCAGTACCATACCAAGTATCACCTCGTCGCCCTGGCGATATTGCTGCATGTTACGCCGCACCAGAAAAAGCCCTTAATGAGCTGGGCTGGGAAGCTAAACGCGGAATTGATGCCATGATGCAAGATACATGGCGCTGGCAGTCAAACAATCCAAATGGCTACAGTAAGTAAAGTAATTAAATTTGCGCTTAGCCATAAACCGTTAAGCGCGTTTTTACCAATTTTGCATTTCCACTAGCCGCGATTGCGTTCGCGCATATTCAAAGCTTAGCTTTTTACCCACATATAAATGCTCTATATTTACCTGAGCATTGATGATCAGTAATTTTTGACAGTCATAAAATTCATCCACTAATGCAATAAAGCGCCGAGCCTCGTCGTCTAAAGTGTGTTCTTCAAGCGTTTGCTTTTCCCGCTGGTAGCTATCTTCTATTCCATGCACAATCGTTTTACCCGTTGCGGTTTCACCCATTTTAGGCACATTATTAACGTACAACACATCAAACTGGGATGCTAAAAACATATAGTCGTTTGCACTACGTGGGCCTGAACATAAAGCCATAAAATCAATGATTACGGCTCTAGGCGCTTTTAATTGGTAGCTAAGTTTACGGCCGTGAATCGTAATTACATCTGAAAAAGTAACCTGTGAATTCGCTTGCACAAAAATAGCTTTAAAATCATCACTCGGTAAGTTGATATAATAGTGGCGGTTATTTTTACCATATCTAAAGCGATGATCCTCCTCACCGGCCACATTGACTATATGGCAGTGGTTGTTAATTAAATCGATAGTAGGTAAAAATCGCGCGCGTTGCAGACCGTTGCTATAAAGCTGTTCTGGTTTTGCATTAGAGGTAGCCACCAGCACTAAACCTTGCTCAAACATCGCTTTAAACAATCTAGCCATAATCATGGCATCGCCAATGTCGCTGACAAAAAACTCATCAAAACATAATACTTTAATGTTTTTAGCCCATTTTTTCGCTATCAATGTAAGCGGATTAGCGTGGCCTTGTAGCTCAGCTAATTGACTATGAACATGTGCTATAAAATGATGAAAGTGAAGTCGCTGTTTTTTTACCACTGGCACATTGTTATAAAATAAATCCATTAACATAGATTTACCGCGCCCTACCGGCCCATACAAATAAACTCCGTTTATATTTGGTGTTTTTTGCCACCATTTCACCGGTGTCTGAAGTTGTAGGCTTAAGGTATTTAATGCCATAACCGCACGTTGCTGGGCAGCATCGTACGTCAGCTCACCAGAGGCCACTTTGGCCTTATACAGGTTTAAAATTAGTGTGCTGTGCACTGTCATGGTATTTCACTATCGGCTATAATCGCGCCCATTGTAGCCGACTAAAAATGTGAACCAAAATGAAATTCCCTTGCCGTTTAGATAAATTTATTAGCCACTTAGCAGAAGTACCGCGCACGCAAGCCCGCGCCAGTATTAAGCGTAAAGAAGTAAGCGTAAATGGTGAGGTAATTACAGCACATAATTTTCAGTTAGCACAAAACGATGCCGTATTACATAACGGTGAGCCATTAGTATTTTTAGGTAAGCGTTACTTTATGCTAAATAAGCCAGTTGGTTATGTGTGCGCAAATAGTGACGACTTGCACAAAACAGTTTTTGACTTACTTGATGAGCCAAATATGAGTGACTTTCACGTAGCAGGTCGATTAGATATAGACACAACAGGCTTAGTCATAATCACTAACGATGGCGACTGGTCACATAAAATTACCTCACCACGCAGTAATAAATTTAAAACGTACCTAGTTGAAACCCAAGAACCAATTACCGACGAAGCGCTTGAGCAATTACGCGAAGGCGTTATGCTACACAATGAAAAAGATGCCACCCGCCCCGCTATTGCTGAGCGCTTAGCTAACTACGGTTTACGCTTATCAATTAGTGAAGGAAAGTACCATCAGGTAAAGCGCATGCTTTACGCCGTTGATAACAAAGTGGTTGAACTACACCGTGAGCAAATTGCGGGTATTAAGTTAGATGAAAACTTAGCGCCAGGCGAATACCGCTTGTTAACCGAGAACGAGATAAAACTATAGGCCGGTCTAATAACGAACCACTTTCCCTTACGATTTAATTTGCACTAAATCAAAGTCTGCCATGCCCGGTACAATCGCTTGTAAGCGAGATTCGGTGACATCTAACGTATTAAGGTATTCGCAATATTCTGACGCTTTTAGCTCTAATTGGTCTGCTTTTTTTTGCAATGACTTATCAATCTCTTTCGTGATGATATCCATGCGTTGACCCATATCGTTAATGCGATCCTCAATATTGCCTTCACGCGATTTAAACGCATCCCCTAAAGACACTAAAATAGCACCTAACGAGCCATGAACCGCCGAGTGGATTTTTTGGCTTATTTCTTTTGTAAAAAAGTCATCAATTTGAGAAAGTGATTGAGGAGCTATAAAAAAAAAGTCGTCGCCTCGCTTAAACTTATCCATCAACGCGCGTTCTACGTATTGCAGTTGGGTTTTAAGTACTTCAGGCTCTTTATCCGACATGCCCTCAACCACCTGCTCAATAGCACTCAGCCCTAAATTAACACCGTCGGTGGCTAAATTTACAAGTTCGGGTACTGTTTGGCGAATGCCTTGGCTAAATTGCTCCAGTACTTTGCTTTCATCTTCACCTAAATCAACCCAATAGCCACGAATAAAAAGCTGGGTATTGTTGTTAATTTGCACTCGTGTTTGGCCTTTATCAACAATTCGTATTACGTCATCGGTAATAATTAGACCATGTCTGAGTTCAACATCACACGGTTTTTGAGCAAAGGCAGCGGTACTTGAAAGTGCAATGGACAGCGATAAAATCGCACGAGATAAAAACGCCATATACACCTCAGAAAGACAAAAAATGGAAGGCAAGTAGGTTAACAAAAAACCAATTTTATGCAAGAAAAAACAGCGTTTGATACTATCGAAGCGCTGCTTATAAAGGCGTTTAAAGCTCAGGGCGTGTTAACCTGCACCCTTATAAAATTAAATGGGTGAACCTGGCGGTATAGGCAGAACCTTAAAGTTATTAGGCCACTCTCCATTGGCTAAAAAGTGTTTTACCTGCACTGCTAGATATTGCTTAAATGCGCTTTCACCGGTGCTTGTATTACTCAGCATAGTGTTTTGATTAAAGTCGTCACTTAGCTTAACTAAGTAATAACGAAGTTGGGCCTGTACCTCTGGGCTTACATTATTATTTGCCACTAAGTCAGCAAAGGTTTTTGCTGTTAAAAACTGTATACGCTGGGTTATTTTGCCTTTCATTGTGTCGGGCGACGATACATTATAAACATGGCTATACAACTGCTTTAATAACGCATCTAAACTGTAAAATTGGTTATTACGGGCTTGTTGTTGCGCTAAACGATTTAAGCGCTGTGGATTAAGCAACAACGATAAACTATGCTGCACTGCCACCTCTGGTAAAGCCATTGCATCAAGTGTTAACCCGGTACGCCCCACTACGCTTTCGCGCGATTTAGACTCACCATATGCTTTTGGCGGAATTAACGATAATACCGATTCAGGTATAACTAAATTTTTGGCTGTAAGCGTTGCTAAAATGGCATTAACTGCATCTTGTTGTACTTGCTTATCAACAACCTGAGCGCCTTGGACGGGCTCATCACCGCGCGTTTCATATTCGTAATTTACACCTGCAATTAACTTAACCACAGACTCAACTTGAAAACGATGAAATAAATAAAGTGGTACAAGCTTTTCTTCTAACTGAGATAGCGCAACACCGGACTTAATATTATTAATACCAAATTGCGAAAGTGCCTTTTTACGCACATCTAAAACACGTAAAAGCTCTTCTGATGGGTTAGCGCCGTTATCCCATAAGTGAGCCGTTGGATGAGCGCCCCCTTTAGCCCGCGCGTCAGAATCTGAAATAAACGCTAGCCCTTTGGCTTTATTCTCTTTTAAAATTGCGGCCAGCTCTGCGCTTTCATCTTGATTAGTAAAGTCGCTATAACCGTATTTAATTACCTGGGTATCCCATACGCCCATACCTGTTGCATAGCCTCGTGTTACATCAAGCTTGCCTTGTTCATTAAAGCTCAATAATGGGTGCGGGTAATCCATTACTGAGGCTCTATCACTTACTGATGCCGCAAAGTTATGGGCAATACCTAATGTATGGCCAATTTCATGGGCGCTTAACTGGCGAATACGATCAAGCGCCATAGCGTGTAAGTTTTTAGCAACTTCATCTCCTTTAAAATAAGGAGCAGCCAGCGCTTCTGCAATTAAAATATCTTGGCGAACACGAAGCGATCCTAAGGTTACATGTCCTTTTAATATTTCACCGGTGCGCGGATCAATAACTGAGCTTCCGTATGACCAGCCACGTGTTGCTCTATGCACCCATTGAATCACGTTGTAACGAATATCCATGGGATCAACATTAGTTGGTAATACTTTAACAATAAACGCGTTTTTATAACCTGCAGCGCTAAATGCATCATTCCACCACTTACCGCCTTCAAGTAAGGCGCTTTTAACTGGCTCTGGTACACCGGGATCTAAATAATAAACAATAGGTTCAACCGGCTCGCTAATAGGTAAGCTCGGATCTTTTTTTGCTAAGCGGTGACGCGGTATATAACGAACATACATCGACTCGCCTAAAGGCGCTGCGTAATCTTTGTGCTCAATGCTCCAAAAGCCCGATTGCGGGTTAAATTTACGTGGTGTGTAATTATCATCTGGTAATTGAATAAGTGAATGGTGCATATGTATGGTAACAGTGTACGGGTCGGCGCTAACTTGGCGTACAAACTTACCCGGCTTTGCGCCTTTAAATGTAAGCACGGCTTCCAGTTCGGTGTTTTTTACAAAAGCTTTTGAACGCGCCATGTAAACCGCACTTCGTGATTCATCAAGGTTAAAATTACCCTGCTTACGGGCAGCTAAGGTACGGCTTACTCCATGTACATCGCTCAATAAATAAGGTGTGTAATCAATAAGTGCCGTTCTTTTGTCTTCTGCAACCACTTTAAAGCCCGCCAATATGCTTGATGCAAATGCCTCTTTGATACTTTGCTGCTCGGCTTTGTTATTAGTGTTAGCACGGTAGTAAGTATTTACAGCACGCAGCATGACTTTATCGCCAAAGCGCTCAAACTGTACCAAATGCGTGTTGCCAAGCTGGCCTCGATCAAGTCCAATATCGTTTGACCCAACCCCGTATGGCAAACTTTGTTGTAATAAAAACTGCTGCTCAAACTTATCTACTTTTAAATACACTTTGCCGTTTTGGGTATCGTAATAAAATGAGTAGTACCCCGGAAAGTGGTTCATTTGTGTAGTAAATTCATCAATTGACTTAATTGCTGCGTGCGCTTGAGTTATGATAGAGCACAACACAGTAAAGAATATGTAACTTAGTAGTGGTATTTTTTTCATAATCTTATCTTTGTTATTGGCGTTTTAGGTACGATTAGGTGCCCCCATTATAGGGCGGTATTTAAACAATACAGATATTTAAGACGAATTTCAGCGCTCTAAACTAATCTCTCTCACATTATGATTAGTTTTAACACGTTATCAGGAAAATAGAATGCGTAGACTCCCTCCAGTATTGCTAGAAGACGGTTGCCCAAGAGAACTATTATCATTAATCCGAACTATTTTAGCGGCATGTAAAGAAATATCGTTTCGTGTTGGTCAAGGTGCGCTTTCTGGCGTATTAGGCTCAACACTTGATGAAAACATTCAAGGCGAAACGCAAAAAAAGCTCGATGTATTATCTAATCAGCTATTAAAAGATATTTTACTGGAGTCGGGCACAGTTAAAGCCATTGCCTCTGAAGAAGAAGACTACACCGTTGCAGGAAACCCCGACGCTAAATATATTGTGGCATTTGACCCACTTGATGGGTCGTCAAACACCGATATTAACTCGCTGGTAGGGACTATATTCTCAATTATGGAAGCGCCTGAAGGCTCAGATGCAGCAGACGAAAGTATTTTTATGCAACCTGGCCACAAGCAAGTTGCGGCAGGTTATGTACTTTACGGCCCATCAACGATGTTGGCGCTTAGTACAGGTAAAGGTACACGCATGTTCACCCTTGATAAAACCCAAGGGAGCTTTTTACTAACAGAAGACTTTGCCACTATACCTGCAGATACAAACGAGTTTGCGATTAATGCGTCTAATCAGCGTCATTGGCAACCCGCTATGCAAAATTACATAAATGATTTACTAGAAGGCGATACCGGCCCGCGCGCTAAAAACTTTAATATGCGCTGGATTGCGGCCATGGTAGGCGATGTTCACCGCGTACTAAGTCGAGGCGGTGTATTTACTTACCCAACTGATACTAAAGATCCTAATAAACCCAATAAACTGCGCCTGCTTTACGAAGCAAACCCAATGGCTATGCTTGTAGAACAAGCCGGCGGCATTGCCTCAACAGGCTCTGAACGTATTATGGATATTCAGCCAGACGCTATCCACCAGCGTGTAGCGGTTATTTTAGGATCTAAAAACGAAGTAGAAACCTGCTTGGGATATCACAAGTAACCACGTTGTCAAAAAATACTAAAACCGCATTTAATTTAAATGCGGTTTTAAGTTAACCCAAACTTTAACCCTTTAACAATGCCAGTATTTTTTCAAGCTTTTGGTGATCAAGCTCGCCCATTTGCTCGCTATTACTAAGCGCATAAATAACGCCCTCGTGTTGAGCGCAATCAACGTCTTTTCGTGACTCAATAACATTAGCCCAAAGCTCTAAGTCATCTAAATCTATTTCACCACTCAAACAGCGTTTAATTACATCAACTAATACATCAGTTTTTAATGTGTATAAGGGCGCTTGACCATATGCAGGCGTTGACACAATAACCGATATTGCATCGTCTCTTTGTGCCGAAAACGTAATAAATTCTGCTAAGGCTTTTTGTATATTCATAATGTTTGTTATTCTTGGTGCTCTACTGTTGATAAGAACTAAAATGACTCAAACAAACTGCAGCCAATGTAATACAGTGCTTAACTGTAATGTAAATAATATAACCGCATGTTGGTGTAACCAGTTACCTGCCATTTTACCCCTAGACGCAACAGCAACAAGCTGTTTGTGCCAAACCTGTACACTCAATAAAATTAATCACTACCTTGAAGAGCTTTATACTCAGCCAATTAAAAGCCAAATAGAGTTTGCAAAAGCATTTAGAGGAAACGATAACTTAATTGAAGAACTCGACTACACCATGCAAAATGGCTACATGGTATTTAGTAAGTGGTTTTTTTTAAAGCGAGGAACCTGCTGTAAAAATGGCTGTAAAAACTGCCCTTATGGATACAAGCTGTAAAAGGTTTCAAAGTGAATAAAACATTATTATCACCACAGAGAAGACAAGGAGCAGTGCTGGAGAAGTGATTTTAAAACCAATCAAACGTTACGCTCTACTCAGTGTAGCGCGCTGCGCCTCGGTGCTCTCGGTGGTAATAAACATTTAAAGTTACCCACACGTAGGCGTGAAGCTTGCTCACGCAAAGGTTGTTAATGTGACTATGTATAAATTAAACGTGCCAGCAAGCAAGGCGCCTACAAAAATTGCTTGTTATGGTATTTTCACTTATACATCTTTGGTGATAGGCAATGAATCACTCGCGCCCCACTCACTCCAAGAACCGTCATAAACACTTAAGTTTTTATAACCACATTCATCAGCAAATAAAGCTAAAATACACGCTGTAATACCTGATCCACAGCTAAATTGAATATACTCTGCAGTACCTACAGCGTTCTCAAATTTTTTCTTTATTTCTTCAAAAGCTTTAGCCTCGCCATCGGTTAATAAATCTAAAAAAGGCAATGAACGGCTTTGTGGTATATGTCCACCTCGCATGCCTTTTCGAGGTTCGCTCTCTTCGCCAGTAAAGCGCTTATAGGCACGCGCATCTAGCAATATAGTATTCACATCATCTATTGCTGCTAATACTTGCTGGCGGCCAATAAAGTAACTTGGATTATAACTTGCTTCAAAATTACCACACGTTAAAGCCTCACTATAACCTTGCTGCACTGCATAGCCGCAAGCTAACCACTTTTTAAGGCCGCCATTTAAAACCTTTACATTGTGATGCCCCATGGTTTTTAGCATCCACCACGCCCTTGCAGCACTAAATAAGCCGGCATCTTCGTATACCACAATAAACGAATCATGGTTTACACCTGCATGCTGCATAACCTGTGTAAACTGCTGTGCATTGCACATTGTGCTTGATAGCGGGTTTGATTTATCTGCCAGCTCATTTTTTATGTCAAACCGCTTTGCATTGGGTAGCATAGCTTCAGGCACATAAGTTCCTAAAACACCGGGGCGAAGCATACCCGCATCAAACAACACTAAATCAGGGTCGTTTAGCCTTTTTTGTAATTGCTGGCAGGTTATTAAGTTTTTGATTTGATACCCTTTTAATAATAAAGCGAATGGGGTTTGGAGTAATAATCAAAATATTACTGAATTATCGCTCTTCTAAGTTTTATGAAGGATTGCGAACTACTTCAATTATTTCCGTAGTTGAAATGGAAGGTGTTCTAGTTAAGTATTGTACGTCGCATAACGTTTTAAAGTTATCGAATTTACCAGCCCAATCATCCCCCATTACTAACAAATCTGCATCATGTTCTTTTATATAATCGCCTTTGAGCTCAAGGGAATGCTCTATAAAAATTTCATCGACACAGCGTAAAGAACTAATTATTTTAACTCTATCACTTTCGCTATAAACTGGAGTTCTACCCTTCTTTTGCATATTGAGTGCATCTGATGATATCCCAACAATTAAATAGTCACCTAAGGATTTGGCGCGTTCTAAAATGTTAATATGACCGACATGAACAATATCAAAGGTACCAAATGTAATAACTCGTTTCATTCATAACTCTCTAAGTAATTAACTATACGGTCAGCGCAATTTCCATCTATTTTTCCTGCAAGCTGCTCAATAATTTTTTTCCGGTTAAATCTAAATTCTTCAGATTCTGAGGCACACAACTGAACTGCAGATACAACATCGCTGAACTGTTCAGCCCTTTGACAAATTTTGTGAAAATAATTTATGTCCTCATCAAGCCGTGCCTTAAAACGATAAGAAAATATGCCTCTATAATTCCATCGTAGCTTGTAAAAGTCACACCATACAACAGGCTTATCAAGAGCTGCAAACTCAAATATAGCAGACGACGCGTCTGATAACATTATGTCTGCAACCGCTAAAAAAGGCGTTAAGTTAAATTCACTTTCACTTGTTAAATAAACATTATTATATTTTTGCCAGCGCATGATTTTACTTTTTTGTTTTTTATAACGCGGTTTAGACAAACTAAAAAAGTGTGGTTTTATAATAATATTATAATCAGGAAAACACTCTGGAAAATCATCGCTCATACACTCAATAGAGCTCGGATAAAAAGTGGGGGCATATAAAAGTGTTGGCTTATTCTTATCTAAACCCAACCCAGCCAAGTCAACTTTTTCGACTGAGTTGTTAATAATTGGATCTAATTTCGCATAGCCGCTATCAACAAAATTACCATTTGGATATAAGTTTTTTAATCGTTTTAAACGATGTTCACCTTCAACAAAGCGAACGGTAGTCGTTGTGTTTGATACATCGTAGTAGCAGCTTTTTGGACCTATGCCATGCTGCATTAATACACTTTTATTATTGAGTTTATCAACGTCTAAAAACGCATTACCAAACACGACCCAATCACACTCAACACCCTGATAGAAATCTAATGTATTTGATTTATCTTCCAACCAAATTGCTTTTATTGAATTCTCAACTGCGAATGTCTCGCAAATATCTATAAATTGTTTTTCTTGAGATCTATAAAATACTAATGCGCATTGATGGCCTCTATTTGATAATTTTTCAATTACAGGTATATATTGAGGTAAATAATAAATATGCTGGACGTCGAAATATACAAACATGAAAAATATACAATAAAGTAACAATATTATTCATTGTACATAAGTAATGGCTTGTATTGTAGGTAAACAGAAAATAATGTTTATCCACTATATGTTAATAATGTCGCTTCTTAATGGCGCCATTTTTGACAAAATTTTATTTTGAATAGGATGAGGTATGTTTTGCTCATTCATGGCATTCACCAACAAATCAACAACATGATTAAAATCTTTTTCTGTTATATTCATGCCGGTGTGTATGTCTACCATTGAATCACCTGCGTAGCTGTATTTACACGGACCATCGGTAAGCATGCACATATGCAGAATAAAACCTTGGCGAAAATGTGCTATGTTTGTGTGCTCAAAGTAGTGAAATACCTGCTCGTCATTGCCTATTTGGTTAATAAAGCTATCAATTAGTTTTTCTATGCCGGCGTTACCGCCAATTTGGTAATATAAAGTAGGCGGTGCTTTATTCGCACAGCCCATTAAAATACCTACACATAAAAACCCAACTGCAATTAACTTCATTACCAATACCCTGTTACCGATAAGTACCAACCGGTTTGATCGTCTGCCCCTGCAATACGCCCTAAATCTAAGTATGCGGCAGTTACACTCACATTTTTATTAGGCATCCAGGCAACAAAAACGTCTTTCCAGTCTTGCTCACCCAAGTTTAAGTTATTCGCTTTTTGACGATACTCAATACCGATTGCCAATTCACGACTTAAAAATACAGCGGTGCTACCTTCAAATAAAAACGCGCTGTCAGCATTACCGCCACCATAACCGAGTAGTCCCAGTTCATTGGCTTCACTATAGCGTGTTGTTACATTCCAAAACCAGTTATAACCTGCAAATGCACCTAAGTGAAGCTTACTGGCAGCCAAGTAATAATCTGTACCGCTGGTATCCTCTGCACCAACAAGTTTGGCTACGGTTCCGTCATCTAGCGATTTATGCTGTATACCTAAACTTAATTGCGGCCATTGGCTGTAAACAATATCACCATATAAACGTATTTTTGCACTGGTAATCGATTGCTCTATTTCTGTGTTAAGTGCTGGCACGTCAAACTCTTGTTTTGCGTAACTTAGCTCTACCCGATTAAATAAGTTTAACTGCGCACCACATACATTTAATGCGTAATCACTTACATCCGCTCGGCTACAAAAACCATTTACCGAAAATTCATCTTCGCTCGCATAACCTGCAAGCTGAGCCCAAGGCACAATACCGCCACCGCCGCTACCTTCAACTTGAGATACACCCGGTGTTGCTAGTAACTTTCCGCTACTGTTGGCAACCGTTGGCAAACTTATTAGCAATAAAACACTGACAAATAAATGCTTAATTTTTACCATAGTATTCTTCCAGCCATTGTTCTAATAAATCAGCTTTTAAAGGCCGGCTAAGGTAGTAACCTTGTGCATGGTCGCACTGCATTGTTTTAAGTAAAGCTAACGACTCTTCGGTTTCGACCCCTTCAGCCACCACCGAAAAACCTAACTGATGCCCAAGCGTAATTGACGACTGCACTATAAATTGATCTTTTTGAGAGGCATCTAGTTTTAAAATAAAACATTTATCGAGCTTAAGCTCATCAATAGGTAACATTTTTAAACGCCCCAGCGATGTTTGCCCTACCCCGTAATCGTCAAGCGATATTTTAACGCCAATTTGTTTTAAATCTTTAAGCGCTTTAATACCCTTTTCTTCGTTTTCTATCATGTCGCGCTCGGTTAATTCAATAGTGATTAACCTTGCATCCACATTATGTTTTTTTAGCGTAGCGACTAACGCGGCATGAAACCCCGGAAACGCAATATCTTGTGCCGATACATTAATAGCGGCTTGAAGCTCAATGCCCTTCGATTTCCAGTCGGCAACTTGTGCAACTACGGTATTTATTACCCATGCAGTTAGTTCAACAATTAGCCCTGAGCGCTCTGCTAAATCAATAAATAACTCGGGATTAACCCAGCTGCCATCTTTACGCTGCCAACGAATAAGCGACTCAACTTTATCTATTTTTTGAGTTTGCATATGCAGCTTAGGCTGGTAGGTCATAAACAGCTGACCATCGTCGTCGCTAATAGCTTGCTTTAATTCATCAAGCATAATTAAACGATCTAAGTGGGCCTCGTCCTCGCCATCTTGATAATAATGTATATGGTTTTGGTTATTGGCCGCATTTTCTACGGCAATAAGCACTCGCCTTACTAAGTCATCACTGGCAGTACCTTGCGATGGGTACTGCAATACCCCGGTACTAAACTGTAAGTTAATTTTTAACTTTTGAATGGTATAACACTCTTGAAGCCTAGCAATTAATCCCTCTATGCCGCACTTTTTCTCGCTAACCGCAGTGCTTGGAAATACCGTTAAAAACTCATCTCCCCCAATACGCGCATGAATCCCACCAAACTCATCCGAAAACTCACTAATTCTGCATGCCACGGTTTTTATACATTCATCGCCAATGCGCGGGCCCAGCTTATCGTTTATATGGCGTAACCCTTTTATATCTATTGCTAGAAGCGTATATTGAGTTAATTCGCTTAATTCTTTGTCCAACACTTCTAACATCGCAGAGCGATTATAAAAGCCGGTTAAAGTATCGTGTCGCGCCTGAAAACTAATTTGTTGTTCACGCTTGTTGATGTCGTTACCCATGTTGTCGAACGCATTAACTAAGGTCGTTATTTCCGTGCTTTGTTTTTTACCTTTAAACTGAAAATTATAATTACCCTGTGCAAACTGCTTGGCAATTACAACCAACTGAGAAAGCGGCGTTGTTAAGTTATTTGCTAATAAGCTACTTGTTATTACACCTACAAACATGGTTAAGATAGACAAAATAATAAGGGTAAAAAATAGCTTTTCAAAATCGCTATAGCTTTGTGTTAAATCGGCACTTAATAAAATAATAATTGGGTGTGTTGCCAAAGAGGCTAAATTAATATCTCGGTTTCGGTAAACCGGGTACTCGCCAAATATTCGTGAGGTGGTGGCTGAGTTAAAATAACTCACGGGTTCAAAAGGCGCTGGGCGCTCATCTAACGAGCTAATAACTAGGTTGTCGGCACTGCCTACAAAACTTACGTCCATGCCTGTTAAGCTTTTAAGTTCGCTTGCAACACTGTCGTCTATTTTAAAGCCCACTAAACTGTAAGCTATGGTTCTTGGGGCTTTTACAGGTAATAAAATAACCTGGTAAAGCTCATTGTTTAACACTACAAATGTAGATTGCTCTTGTGCGTTAAAAAGCTCTGCGAGTAAAGGTCGCAAGTCGTCTTCAAAGGCGCCTTGCTCTAAATTTGACGAAATTAGCTGACCCGATAAATCTATAAGCAACATTAATTGCGCGTCTATCCGTTGGCTGTGATTATACAAAACACTGCTTATGGTACCCGCATCGCGCGTGGCAACCGCTTGTTTAAAACCAAAATCGGCAGTTAATACTTTAGCTGCTGTTAACAATAGGCTTTCTTTTGAGGTTAAATATTGCTTATAAACGTTTTGCGCAACACTTATGTCTTGGTCTACTTTTTGTTCTTGAAACTGACTTGTTGACCACCAAAAACTAGCAACACTCACCAGCGTTGTTAATAACACCAGCCCTACGCAGAGCGAGGTAATTCGGTTTTTTAAACTATGAGTCATTACCAGCCTTAAATTTGCTACCAAAGGTGTTTCTTGGTGCTGGTGTAGATGTGTTTATCGTTATGGTGTGTTTGCTTTTAGCGCTTACTGTTATAATTTTTTTATTCTCCAAAGGTGCTGTTTGCAAAGCATGCCATATGCTTAATTCAATCGGTAATAGGTTATTTGGCAAGGTTACTTTGCCTTGCTCATTTGTTTTATAAACATGTTTGCTACCTGCCACATAGATGTAGCCAACCATAGAGTCGTGAATATTACACCCCAAAACAACGACCCCTTGATTATCAAAAGTAATCGGTGCTTTTGGTTGCCCTGAATATAACTTTAGCTGAAAAGGCTTAGCTTGCGAAAAAGAATACACATGATGGCGAATATTATCGCTATTTGGAAAGTCAACTTGCTGCCCTTTTTGCACAACTAATAGCTCTGGCAAAAACTGTTTATGAACTTGGTCCATAGTGGCTACAGGAAGATTTGGCTTGGCTAATTGCTCGGCGTTAAAGTGTAGCTCAATAACAGCATTTGCTAGTTTACTACCGTGTTGATCTTCTACTACCAACTCCAGTGCAGCGGCGTCAAAAAAGTAACCAAAAAACAAACCCATGGTTAAAAAACGGCAACTTTTAGTTATTTTTTGCAAACAACGTTCAAACATAACAACACCTAACTATTAACGTTAGGTTAAGGTAATTAATTACAGGGGTTAATTGCAAGGAATATAGCCCAGTAACTAAAAATAAAAAGTTAGCCACTGGGTTTTTTAGTTCTTTAGTATGGCTATTTTACAATTAAGCCATAATCAGCGTCTAAAATAGAAATGACCTCTTGGCGCGGATCTTCAGGAATAGTAATTGCTTCACCAACTATTTTACTGGCAATACCCACATAAGTATTAGACACTTTAAGCATGACTGATTCGGGTAAAATATACTCTTTTGCTAATTTTTCACGCTCAGCCATGCGATCTTTGTTTAGTAATACGTCGCTTTCTGGCACGTTATTAATTAACAATTGGCGAAAGCCTTCTTTAGAGTTTTCAACAATTTTACCATCTCGATACGCAGCGCCATCCCATATACGCGATGAATCTGGTGTACCCACTTCGTCGATATAAATAAGCTGTTGTGCACCATTTAGGTCTTCTACATAACCAAATTCAAACTTGGTATCTACAAAAATTTGGTCAAGCTTGGCAAGCTCTTTACTAATTAAGCCAAAGCCTTCTACTAACAGCTTTTCGTATTTTGCAACGTCGTCTGCCGACTTAAAATTAAATACGTCTAGGTTATTTGTTATGTTCTCGCGGGTAATGTTTACATCGTCTACTGGCGGTATGTCGGCAACGCCTTCAATAATCCCCTTGGTTGATGGCGTAATAAGTACATTATCGAGTTTTTGATTCGCGTTTAACCCTTCAGGTAAATCTATACCGCAAAAGTTACGTGTCCCTTTAGCGTAATCACGCCACATGCTACCCGTAATATATTGGCGCGCTATCGCCTCTACCTTAACTGTGCTTGCTTTACGCACAATCCATACATATGGGTGCGGAATATCCACAATATGATTGCCAGCTAAGCCTGCTTCGTCAAATAATTTAAACCAATATGATGCAACGGTGTTAAGTGCTATCCCCTTACCCGGCACACCATTTAAGCCATTTTCACCTTGCCAAATACAATCAAACGCTGAAATACGGTCCGAAATCACCATAATAGCCAGCTCAGTACCTGCGGGTACTTTGTAGCCTTTATCTTTAATTAATCGTGCACTGTCTTCGTCTGTTAGCCAATAAACTGAACGCACTTTACCACTGTGTACTTCACCTTTGGTGCGGATGGGTAAATCATCGTTTACGTCTAAAACTTTATAGCTAGTCATGCTATCTCCGGGGTTAGGGATGCTCTATGAGCAAAGTATGGTATGGGGTTATGTGCGGTATGATAATCCAGCCAACTTCAAAGCTCAATCTTGGGCTTGAAACTAAATAACTTGAACTTTGGTTAAGAGATTTAGCAAGAATATTTATATGGTTGTCACAATCGGGTAAACTGGCTGTGCTAAAGAGTCGAGGAGCTAGCTTGAACTACTTAACCACCACCAAAAATAAAAAATACTTAATGTATATATCTCAAAATTATTCATACGCAATTTTGAGGCCTATTCAGGCGGCCATATTAGCGAACGGTGGTCAGGTACGCTGGTTTTTACAAGGTAGCTCTGTAAACCCTGACTTTTTAACACTCGATGAAATACGCCTTAATTCAATAGACGACATTCACAACTGGAAACCCGATGCTACGTTTGCACCGGCTAATTTAATTCCTACGTTTTTTCCGGGTATTAAAGTGGGTGTATTTCATGGTTTTGATGCAGGAAAACTTGATAAAAAAGGTAACAACGACCACCTAAAAGCAAGGGGCTGCTTTGATCTTTACTGTACCCAAGGCCCCAATACCACAGTGCCATTTAAAGCCTTACAAAAAAAGCTTGGTTATTTTAAAGTGACTGAAACTGGCTGGCCAACGCTCGACCGCTTGTTTACTGGCGAATTACAAACCCCATATACCAGCAAAGCCGACACTCGCCCTACACTTTTAATTTGTTCTACTTTTTCAAAACGTTTATCACTTGCGCCTAAACTTTACGAGCAAATAAAGCACTTTAGCGAAACAGGAAAGTGGCGCATATTAATGCAGTTTCATCCTAAAATGCCTATTGAGCTTGTTAATAAATACAAAGCATTAAGTAATCAAAACTTAACGTTTATTGAAACCGACGACGTAGTCCCCTTATTAAAATCGGCCGATGTAATGCTGTGTGATACCTCGTCGGTGCTTTTAATGTTTATAGTGCAACGCAAGCCTGTGGTGACCTTTTGTAATAATGCCCCAGACAAGCATTTACTAAACGTAACAGATCCTAATAAGCTAGAAGACGCGATAGACCTTGCATTTACCTACCCTAAAACATTGATGCAAAATATAGAAAGCTATTGCCAACAGCTGCACCCATACACAGACGGTAAATCAAGTGAGCGAGTAGTGGCTGCAACGAATGAGTTTTTACTTAGTGACGAAAAGCTAAAACCTAAACCGTTTAATATTATTAGGCAGTTTAAAACGCGCAAAAACCTTAATTATTGGAAGTGGTAAACAAAACAATGATAAGCCTTAATAACGTTACTTTTAAATGGAATAAAAACGATAAAACGCCCACGCTAACTATTAGCAAACTTAATATTGAAAAAGGCCAACATGTTTTTTTACATGGCTCAAGTGGTTCGGGCAAATCAACGTTACTTGCCTTGCTTGCCGGTATAAATGAAGCCACCAGCGGCAATGTCACGTTATTAAACTACACCTTAAATACCCTAAGTAACACTCAACGAGATGTATTTAGAGCTGACCACATTGGTATTATTTTTCAAAACTTCAACTTACTTCCTTACCTATCGCCTATTGAAAACGTAATGCTGGGCTGCCAATTTTCAAAAAAGCGCCAACAAAAAGCATTAAGCCACTCTGCCACGTTAAATAATGAAGCAACACGGTTATTAAACGCGCTAGGTTTAGCCAAGCAATATCATAATAAAAGTGTGGCAGAATTAAGCATTGGCCAACAACAACGCGTGGCCGCCGCACGCGCATTTATTGGTAACCCAGAAATTATAATTGCCGACGAGCCAACTTCAGCCCTTGATACACAAAACCGCGAAAGCTTTATTAACTTATTGTTTGAACAAGCGAGTAATACAAACAGCACACTGATATTTGTAAGCCACGACGAAAACTTAAAGCCGCTGTTTAATCGCTCAATCGACTTAGTAAGTTTGCAGGAGGCATTATGATCCTTACAAAGCTTGCTTTTAAAAGCCTATTAAATAGACGTGCAAGTGTTGTTTTAACACTGTTTACCATTGCCGTTAGCGTTATGCTATTGCTAAGTATTGAGCGTGTTAGAGTTGATGCTAAAAGTAGCTTTAGCAATACTATTTCGGGCACCGATTTAATTGTAGGAGCCCGCACCGGCGATATTCAATTACTGCTTTCATCGGTATTTCGAATTGGCCACACCAATAATGGTGTAAGCTGGCAAAGCTACAAATACATAACAAGCCAACGCGGCGTAAAGTGGAGCATTCCTATTAGCCTTGGCGACAGCCACAAAGGCCAAGCTGTGTTAGGCACAACACCCGATTACTTTAGCCATTACCGCTTTGCTAAAAAACAACATTTGAGTTTTAGTGCAGGTAATCCTTTTAGCACTATTCACGGCGTGGTATTGGGCAGTGAGGTAGCTACAAAACTAGGCTATAAGCTGGGCGATAGCATTGTAATATCCCACGGTATGGGTAATACCAGTTTTCATCATCACAACGACAACCCGTTTGAAGTAGTCGGCATTTTAAACCCGACGGGTACCCCGGTCGACAAAACACTGCATATACCGCTTGCCGCTATTGATTTAATTCACGGCGGTAACGCAAGTCATAATCACGGTGAGCACGGTGAGCACGGTGAGCACGGTGAGCACGGTGAGCACGGTGAGCACGGTGAGCACGGTGAGCACGGTGAGCACGG
>NZ_JAWJBQ010000032.1:0-36335 GCF_046535955.1 Pseudoalteromonas sp. SIMBA_162
AGCAACTGACTTGTAATCAGTAGGTCAACCGTTCGACTCGGTTAGTCGGCACCATTTATTTTAGTTAAGTGTTTTAACAACATTTAATTTGCACTGTTTAAGTGCCTCGATAGCTCAGTTGGTAGAGCAGAGGATTGAAAATCCTCGTGTCCCTGGTTCGATTCCGGGTCGAGGCACCATTTATACAAAGCCTTGCTTACGCAGGGCTTTTTTGTTTTTGACCCGTGTTCAAAACTACCTTTCAAATAATTTAGTGTGCCGACTTAGCTCAGCTGGTAGGGCAACTGACTTGTAATCAGTAGGTCAACCGTTCGACTCGGTTAGTCGGCACCATTCATCAACTTATTTCTATTATCAAAACACTGAATCAGTAGTCTGTACAAGTTACCCGTTCGACTCGGTTAGTCGGCACCATTTATTAACTTATTTCTATTATCAAAACACTGAATCAGTAGTCTGTATAAGTTACCCATTCGATTTGGTTAGGCTGCACTACCTCGTTTACAGCACTTTATTTTTTCCTGATAAATTAATTTTAATCTACATAAATAATGTTGTGATCTGATAGTGTTTATATTTACAAAGTTGCTGATCATTTAACTATACCTGCCGTATAACTCACTTATTAGTTCACTCATCGCTAGCTATGTAATGTTATGTAAAGTAAGTTGAGCAAAATTAGCCAAGGTGCTTGAATTACATTCATAAATAGCAGTAATTCAGGTTAAATTATGATTTGGCAATACAAGCCAACGTTATTGGCACTTAGTGTGATTCTGCTCAGTGGCTGTGCGAGTAATATAAATCCACAGGAGCGCCAACAAGCACCCAGTAATGTTCCTAAGCAGTGGCAACAACAAGCAGCAAGTTCAGTTTTGCAAGTGGATAATGAATGGTTAACGCAACTAAACACGCCATTGCTGAAAAAATATGTTAACCAAGCGCTTAAAAACAATCAGCAACTATTACAAACCAGCTACGATGTTGCCATTACTAAGCAGCAACTTATAGCGTCCGGGGCAGACCTTTGGCCTAGCTTAGATTTATCTACGCGTACTAGCCGAAGTAAAGATAATCGGCCTGTTAGTTATAATAATGCTAGCTCCGTAAGCTTAAACTTAAATTATGGAGTTGACTTATGGGGCAAACTGTCAGATTCAAAACGTGAAGCTAACCTTTCATATTTAGCTCAAAAAGCGCGTTTTGAACAGGCTAAACAGCAGCTTGTTTCGGATGTTGTTCAAGGATGGTTTGATGTTGTGTCTGCACAGCAGCTACTCGATTTATATAAACGCCGTGAAGAAAATGCTAAGCAAAATCTCGATATAATTGAATCGGGTTACCGCCAAGGTATAAACGAAGCGCTCGATGTTTATTTAGCCCGCAATGAGCTAAATAACGAACGTTCACGCATAGCTACTCAAACAGCCAGCCTATCCAGTGCTGCAAGACTACTGGAGCGTTTATTAGGTGAGTACCCAAAAGGAGCAATTTCTGCAAGTAATGACTTACCGGTTATTAACACAGAAATTCCACTGGGAATTCCATCTGAACTTATTACCCGAAAGCCTGCATTACTTGCTAGTTGGTACGAACTATTGGCGACCGATGCGTCATTGGCTTACGCACATAAACAGCGCTTTCCTAGTTTAAATTTAACTGCAAGCTTAAGTGATAGCACAGACAGAGTGAGTGATTTATTTTCTCCTTCAAGCCTTGCATGGTCTTTGCTAGGAAGTATTTCGGCACCTATTTTTGAGGGGGGACGTTTACAAGCCAATGAAGAAATTGCACGCCTAAATACACAAAAGCAAGAACAGCAATATCTGCAAACTCTGTACGATGCATTTGCTGATGTAGAAAACGCGATTTCGCAGCAGCAATCTTTAAAGGCTCAATATACAAGCACACTTGAAGCGCAAAAAAATGCACTTGCTGCCGAGCAGTTATCGTTTGAGCAATATCAAAGTGGCTTAGTCACTTACACCACAGTATTGGATGCACAAGATCGCTCATTCGATGCGCAAAGTTCATTAATACAAATTAAGAATCAATTAATTGCAAATAGAATCAACCTACATGTTGCCCTTGGTGGTGATTTTGAAAAACCATCAAGCGACCTAAAGAGTAACAACGATGAAAACTAAAACAGCTAAAATTATTATTCCAGCCGCGGTTGTTGTTACCGCTCTTTTAATTGTTTTTTTTATCAAAAGTAACCCGCCAGAAGCGAGGCGTTTTGGCTCAGCACCAAAAGCAGCTATCAGCGTGTCGGTACTAGAAATTGTGCCTCAACGTTACCAAGTAATGATAGACAGCTACGGTACAGTAAAGCCTCGCACACAAAGCTTACTTGTTGCTCAAGCATCAGGGCAAATCATCGACGTGAGTGATGAGTTTAGAGAAGGTGGTTTTTTTGAAAAAGGCGACGTGTTACTAAAGCTTGATGATAGAGATCATCAGGCGGAGGTTAAATCTGCACAAGCTAACTTACTCACAGCAGAACAAAGCTTGCTAGAAGAAAAAGCCCGCGGGCAACAAGCACTGACTGATTGGAAGCGCCTTGGTGGTTCAAGCCAAGCCAGCAGCTTGGTATTACGTGAGCCGCAATTAGCAGCTGCGCAGGCACAAGTGCTATCGGCTCAAGCTACTCTTGAAAAAGCAGAGCTTGATTTAGAGCGTACAAAGGTTACTGCACCTTATGCTGGGCGCATACTGAGTCGCAGTGTCGATTTAGGCCAAGTAGTGACTAACAATACCCAACTTGCCACTATTTACGCTATTGATAGCGTAGAAATTCGTTTACCAATAAAAAATAAAGACCTTTCGTTTGTAAACCTGCCAGAACAATACCGTGATGGTGCTAAAAACCAGGCCGGTTCGTTAGTCAAATTTAGCTCTGATTTAGTGGGCGAACAAACATGGCAAGGCCAACTTGCACGCACTGAAGGCGCAATTGACGAAAACGCGCAGCAACTTTACGTGGTAGCAAAAATAGACGACCCATATAAATCAACCGAGAGTAACCAATATCCAATTAAAATAGGCCAATACATTAAGGCACAAATTGCAGGTAAAACAGTACAAAATGCGTTGATCATTCCCAACAGTACAATTTATCAAGGCACCTATGTGTACGTAGTTGAGGGTGATGTACTAAAACGTAAAGACGTTACTTTTGCATGGCAAAACGCAAACCAAGCAATGATCAAGACAGGATTAAAAGCAAACGACAAGTTGGTTATCACGCCACTTGGTCAAGTGAGTTCGGGCACTAAAGTGAGTATTTTAGGTGAAGAGCCAAAGGAAAAAAAACCTAAAGGTATGCGCCCGTCGCGAGAGCAACTTGAGCAAAAAGCAAAAGAGCTTGGTATCAGTGTTGAAGAGTTAATAAAAAAACGTCGCGCAGCCAAGCAAGGAGATAAAGCATGATTGCTTGGTTTACCAAAAACCATGTTGCTGCCAATTTATTGTTAGTAACTTTGTTGTTGTCGGGACTATTTAGTTTATCGAGTAAAATACCACTTGAGGTGTTTCCGTCTTTCGAAACAGACATGATAAGCGTAGGTGTTAGCCTGCGTGGTGCAACCCCTGAAGATGTAGAGCAGGGCGTGACTATTCGTATAGAAGAAGCGGTGCAAGACTTAGAGGGAATTAAACAAATATTCAGCCGCTCGTCAGAGGGCTCAGGCTCTGTAACTATTGAGGTTGAAAGCGGTTACGATCCTCGTGAGTTATTAGCTGATATTAAAAGTCGAGTCGATGCGATTAATACGTTTCCTGGCGATGCAGAAAAACCGATTGTTGCGCTGGCTGAGCGCAAAAGAGAAGTAATAGCTGTTACCGTATCAAGCGATTATGGCGAAAAAGAAACGCGTGAATATGCCGAAAAAGTGCGAGATCAAATACTGCGTTTGCCTAATGTAACCCAGGTAGAGCTAAGTGGTGTTCGAGATTATGAGTTAGCCATTGAAGTTAGCCAAGACACGCTTCGCCAGTACAATCTAAGCCTTGCGCAAATATCGAGTGCGATTGCTAATTCAAGTTCTGATATTTCTGCCGGTAACTTAAAAACAGAAGGTGGCGATGTACTAATTAGCTCAAAAGGGCAGGCTTATCGTAAAGATGAATTTGCCAGCATAGTAGTAAAAAACCAAGCCGACGGAACGATTATCCGCTTAGGTGATATTGCTACAATTAAAGACGACTTTGAAGAAACGCCAGTGCGTACCCGTTTTAATGGTAAGCAAGCGGCGTTTATAGACGTTTACCGAATTGGCCCGCAAAGCGCGATAACCGTGGCAGACGATGTTAAAAACTATATTGAAGAACAGCAGGCCACGCTACCACAAGGTTTTAAACTAAGCTATTGGGATGACGATTCAGAGTTAGTTAAAAGCCGTATCGCAACCTTAACCAGTAATGCTCTACAAGGTGGTATTTTAGTTTTAGCACTGCTCACGCTATTTTTGCGCCCAGCAATTGCATTTTGGGTATTTATTGGTATTCCAGTATCATTTATGGGCGCATTTATCGCGATGCCAATTTTTGGTGTAACGCTAAATATAATGAGCTTATTTGGCTTTATTTTAGTGCTCGGTATTGTAGTAGATGACGCCATAGTAACCGGCGAAAACGTGTATACCCATTTAAAAACGGCAAAATCGGGTGAGCAGGCTGCTATATTGGGTACTCAAGAAGTGGCTACTCCCGTTACCTTTGGCGTGCTGACTACGGTTGCTGCCTTTTTACCTTTAGCATTTATTGAAGGGGCACGCGGCGCCTTATTTGCGCAAATTCCAGTAGTCGTTATTCCGGTGTTATTGTTCTCGCTAATTGAATCTAAATTTGTGTTGCCAGCACATTTAAAATACATAAAATTACGCCACCAAAAAGGTGAACCATCAAAGCTTGAAGCGATTCAACAACGCTTTGCAGATGGCTTTGAAAGTGCAATTTTAAAATATTACCAACCTATATTAAACACTGCTTTACGCCATAAACTAGCAACGGTCAGTTTATTTGTTGGAGTATTTTTTATTATTTTAACCATGATCACCAGTGGTTGGACTAAGTTTATCTTTTTCCCACGAATTCCGAGCGAAACTGTACGAGTTAATCTAACACTGCCAACAGGTACACCGTTTGAAGTAACTAATAAATACGTGATTGATATGTCTGAAAAGGCGCAGCAATTACAAGACAAATATCGCGACCCAGATACAGGCGAAAGCGTTATTTTAAATATACTAGCGACTACTGGCGGACGTGGCGGTGTGTCAAACTCTGGCGCGGTACGCTTTGAGATTACACCTGCAGAAAAGCGTGAGTCAGATATAGGCTCGCGAGAGCTAGCTAGCGAATGGCGCGATTTAATTGGTGTGATCCCTGGTGCTGAAAGCCTAACATTTAGAGCTGAAATTGGCCGAAGCTCAGACCCAATAGACGTTCAACTAAGTGGTACTTCACTAACAATATTACAAGATGTTGCTGATAACATTAAAAACCGTTTAGCAACGTATCCTACGGTGTTTGATATTGCTGATAGTATGTCAGATGGTAAAGAAGAGTTGCGTATAGAGCTTACACAACAAGGTTTAGCGCTGGGTTTAAATCGTGTAAATGTAGCAGGACAAGTGCGTAATTCGTTTTTTGGCTCGCAGGTTCAACGTATTCAACGCGGACGAGACGACGTGCGTGTAATGGTGCGTTTGCCTATCGATGAGCGCCGCTCGATAGCTGATTTACAAAATATACTAATTAACACCCCCGATGGTGGCTCTGTGCCATTGTCGCATGTGGCAACGCTTACGGCAGGGCAAAGCCCATCGACTATAAACCGTATTGATCGTTACCGCACTTTAAACGTGACGGCTGATATAGAAAAAAACAACACTAACATGACGGTGCTTCAAGCCGACCTCGCACAATACTTAGACGAGCTAATGCAGCAATACCCGGGGGTTGATTATAAACTTGAAGGTGAAGCTAAAGAGCAAAGAGAGTCGTTTGGCTCATTGGCTTGGGCGCTAGTGTTTGTATTTTTTATAATTTATGCGCTATTAGCTATTCCGTTTAAGTCATACATGCAACCAATTATTGTTATGAGTGTTATTCCATTTGGCATGATTGGCGCAGTAGTCGGGCACTGGATAATGGGGATGGATTTAACCATTATGAGCCTACTAGGTATGCTTGCGTTAATAGGTGTTGTAGTGAACGATTCGCTTGTATTGGTTGATTTTATTAATAAAAAACGCAGCGAAGGTGGCGATTTAATAGAGGCCGTTAAACTTGCTGGCGCATCGCGCTTTCGCCCAGTTATGCTCACCAGTTTAACCACTTTTATAGGTTTAATGCCGCTGCTGTTTGAAAAAGCCACACAAGCGCAGTTTTTAATACCTATGGCCGTTAGTTTAGGGTTTGGGATTATTTTTGCGACCTTTATTACTTTATTGCTAGTACCAGTCAATTATATGTTGATGGAACGATTTCAAGGCTGGTTTAAATAATACAAAAACGTGTTGATACAAAAGCTGTAGGTATTCAATTGCCTGCAGCTTTTTTGTTTTTAGCTATGCAAAATTGAAAATTATTTAAGGCGTTAAATAGATAAAAGTAGATGTATAAAGAGGTTTGAGTGTGCGTGTTAAAACGCGAGTAGATAATGGTGTTCCCCAAGATACGGTACTCGGTTTCAGTCCTGAAACCAGAAGGTTTCAGGGCGGGAATCTGCGGTTTACCGTAGGCTTCTCGGTACATGCCAAGCTTGCACAATAGTAAACGAACAGAAACCCTGGTATAAAATTTATCGGCTCAGGGACTTAACCCAGCTCCAGTATCCCAGGGAACAAATTAAGTATATAAGACATATGCCAATCCTTAAACCTAAAACGTAAAAAATTAAGTCGTTCGCTTAGTTTTCCCACACCTTTAACTCGCTGTTTACTTTATTGCGTAGTTTTTGAGCGTGATCATACAATTAATTGGAGTTGCTTTTTATCGAGTGGTAGCATTGCTTTAACTAGCAAAGCGAAGGCTTGATTATGAACGATTTACCAGATTACGAAAAAGCTCAACTACTTTTAGAAAAAAACGAAATATTTGTTTCTCCTGCCGAAGCGCATGGTGTTATTAGTGGTTTATTAGCATGTGGACTAAGTATTGACGACAAGGAGTACCTAGGCCTTTTAAGCGATGTATTCAACGATGGTGAATCGTTCGGTAATGGTTTAAAAGCATTTTTTGGCACTATTTATAAGCAAGTTGTTGCAAGCTTTAATGATGAAGAGTTTCAGTTTGATTTATTTTTACCAAGTGATGACGAAACACTCATCGATCAGGCTAATGGCCTCGTATCATGGGTATCGGGATTTATGCTTGGTTTTGGTTTAAAGCAAAAAGATTACGGTAAGCTGTCGGCTGACGTGAAAGAAGTAATTAGCGACTTTAGCGAAATAACACGCCTAGATACCACTTTTGAAGAAACCGAAGAAGATGCTAACGCACTTCACGAAGTTATTGAATATGTACGTGTATCGGCACTACTTTGTTTTGCCGAGCTTGGTAAAGAGCAAAGCAGCCAAAGTGATAAAAAAACGCTTCATTAAACTTAATTAAAAAGTACAACGGGTTAGCTAATAATGGTTGAAATAAAAAAGTCAGAGTTTAAAGCACGCAGAGAACGCTTACTTGCACAAATGGACGATAACAGCATTGCGCTTATTCCGGCTGCTAGCGAAGTAACGCGAAGCCGCGATACTGACTATGCTTTTAGACAAGACAGCGACTTTTTTTATTTAACCGGTTTTAACGAACCCGATGCTGTATTGGTGCTTTGTAACAACAGCGATACACCCAGCACCCTATTTTGCCTTGATAAAGACAAATTAGCTGAAATTTGGCATGGCCGACGCGTTGGTTTTGATAAAGCCAAAAGTGACTACTTATTTGACGAGGCCTACCCATTAAGTGATTTAGAAGAGCAACTGCTTGAGCTACTAAATGGTAAAAATGCGATTTATTTTGCACAAGGCGCTTACGATTCATTTGATAGTAAAGTGTTTACGCTTTTAGGTACACTTCGTGGCGGGGCTCGCAAAGGCCTTAAAGCACCGAGTACGTTAAAAGAAATTCGCGGCCTTATCCATGAAATGCGTTTGTTTAAATCGCCAAGCGAAATAGAGATAATGCGCGAAGGCTGTGAAATTAGCGCCCGTGGCCACATGCGAGCTATGCGCTTTTCACATGCAGGAGCAACAGAGTTTCAATTAGAAGCAGAGCTTCATCATCATTACGCAATGAACGGCGCACCTCATCCGGCTTACGGCACAATTGTAGGTAGCGGCGATAACGCTAATATTCTGCATTACACGCAAAATAGCGATGTACTTAAAAATGGCGATCTAGTACTTATTGATTCAGGTTGTGAGCTACAAGGCTACGCAGCCGATATAACACGTACATTTCCGGTAAATGGCCAGTTTAGTGAAGAACAAGCCGCGCTTTATAATATTGTTCTTAACGCACAACTGGCTGCCTTTGAAGAAATTAAACCCGGTGGTTACCTGTCCCACGCTAATAAATTAGCAATGGAAGTACTAACGCAAGGCTTACTTGACTTAGGTATTTTAACTGGCGACTTTGATGAATTAATGGCGCAACAAGCCTGTAAAGAATATTACATGCATGGCCTTGGGCATTGGCTGGGGTTAGACGTGCATGATGTCGGTGATTATAAAATAAATAACGTTGAGCGAGCATTTGAGCCTGGTATGGTTTTAACCATAGAGCCAGGACTCTATATAAGCGAAGACTCAAACGCGCCACAAAAGTACAAAGGTATTGGTATTCGTATAGAAGATAATTTACTCGTTACCGAGTCAGGCTATGAAAACCTTACCTTAAGCGTGCCTAAAACCATTGGCGATATTCAAGCACTTATGCAACAAACTAAAAGCGCATAACGGGTGGAGAGCACAATGGCTAAGCAGTTTGATGTTGTAGTAATTGGTGGTGGTTTAGTCGGCGCAAGTTGTGCACTTAGCATTGCTAAAATAAACTCCTCAATAAACATTGCCGTAGTAGAAGCAAGCCAAGTAACTGATGAATACCACCCAAGCTTTGACGACCGAAGTATTGCGCTTGCTCAGCAATCGGTAGAGTATTTACAAACACTTAATTTATTTGATCAAAATGCCCCTTACACCTCTGCTATTAAAAAAGTGAGCGTGTCTGATAGAGGTCATTTTGGTAAAACCCATATTCAAAGCACTGAATTTGCAAAACCTTCTTTAGGGTATGTAGTTGAGGTTAATCCATTTGGGCGCGCGCTTCATCAGCGGCTAGTGCAATCAAGCATTAGCTTATTTTGCCCTGATAGCGTAATCGAAATAAAACAAACGTTACATAGCAACGCACTGACTTTGCAAAGTGGCGAACAACTTAATGCCAAGCTAATTATTGTAGCCGATGGCGCGCAATCTCCTACACGCCAATTGCTGGGCCTTAATTTTAATACTCAGCCTTATGAGCAAGGCGCTATTATTGCCAATATAGAAGTAGCCGAAGGGCATAATAACCATGCCTTTGAACGTTTTACTCAGCATGGCCCTATGGCACTATTACCGATGAGCAATAACCGCTATTCATTGGTGTGGTGTATGGAAAAAGAGCAAATTAATTCATACATGGACTTAAATGAAATCGAGTTTTTAAGTGCATTACAATCAGCCTTTGGTTACCGCGCAGGGCAATTTGTTAAAGTGGGTATGCGCGCAAGCTACCCGCTGGTATATGGACAAGCCGAATCGTTAATAGCTCATCGAACTGTGGTTATTGGTAATGCTGCTCATGCTATTCATCCCATTGCAGGGCAAGGCTTTAATTTAGGCCTGCGTGATGTACAAGTACTGAGTGATTTAATTGCCAATAGCCCTAATGAGTTAGGGAGCTATGCGTTTACACGCGAGTATGGTCAGTTACGCTGCCAAGATATAAAAACAGTGATGACCTTAACAGATACCTTAGTAAGGTTGTTTTCAAATTCATCTCGAGTATTAGCGCTTGGGCGAAGCATTGGCTTGTTTTCAATGGATTTATTCCCCGCATTAAAAGCTCCGTTAGCAAAACAACTAATGGGGCAAGTTAAACAAGGTTCACGTTTATGAAGCAAACACAGGTGTGTATTGTTGGTGGTGGTTGCGTGGGGCTAACGTTAGCCCTTGGCCTAGCTAAGGCTAATATTAGTGTCGTGGTACTCGATGCAGCATCAACACAAGCCCCTCCAACTGATGAATACGGTTTACGTGTAAGCGCACTTAGTATTGCAAGCCAAACGTTATTAGAGCAATTAAACGTTTGGCCTGAAATTATTGCTCAGCGTGCATGTGCATATACCCATATGGATGTTCGCGATGCCGACAGCTTTGGTAAAATAACCTTTAATAACAAACAACTTGAGCTCGACCATTTAGGTCATATAGTTGAAAACGATATTATTCGCTTTGCACTTATTAAACAGTTAGAGCAGCAAAGCAATGCTACGCTAATGTTTGATACCGAATACCAGCAAATACACCAAAGTGAATCAGACGTATTTGTAACCCTTAAAAGCGGCGAGCCTATTATTGCTAAGCTGCTGGTGGCGGCTGATGGCGCAAATTCAGCTATTCGTAAACAATTTAATATGGCGCTGACCTTTAAAGATTACGATCACCATGCATTGGTTGCTACAGTAAAAACAAAAGAGCCACACGCAAATACTGCGCGACAAGTGTTTTTACCTACGGGACCATTGGCATTTTTACCACTAAGCGATGACAATACTCATTCAATAGTGTGGTCTACCAGCCCCCACCATTGCGATGAATTGCTAGCAATGGACGACACTGACTTTAATAAAGCCGTAATGGCTGCCATAGATGGCCAATGCGGCCTGTGTGAAGTGCAAAGTAAACGCGCGGCATTTCCACTTAAAATGCGTTACGCCCAGCAATGGGTAAGCGGCAAAGTAGTATTAATGGGCGATGCAGCGCACACTATTCATCCATTGGCAGGGCTGGGTATGAACCTAGGCCTAAAAGACGCCGCGTATTTAATTGAGCTACTTACAAGTGAGAGTAAAGAATTTGCAAGCACCCGCACACTTCGTGATTACGAGCGTACACGCAAGCTCGACGCGCAAAAGCACATAGCCATAATGCAAGGGCTAAAAGAGTTATTTGAAGGTGCTAACCCAGTTAAAAAGCTAATACGTGGAGTCGGGCTGTCACTCGTTGATAACTTAGGCCCAATAAAACACCTATTCGCCAAAGAAGCGATAGGGAAGTGATAAAGACAAGCGGTTAGTTTTTTAGCTGTCAGTTTTTAGCAAAGAAAAACCGATGTTTAGTTTAAACATCGGTTTTTTATTTTAAGTGGCTTTATACAGATTAAAAGCTGCGCTTTTTTACGCGAGCAAGCTCTGCGTCTTCATGCAAAGTTTAACACTAAGCTTAATTTTACCTGTAGGCGTGCAGCTTGGCGGCGCGAGGAGCATAGCTCGTAATTACTATCGTTAGTTAAAAAGCGCTTTGCGTAAAATTAGTTACAAATTGGCTTGGGCTTCATTCACCATATCTTGTAGTGCATCAATTAACAGTGGGTCGCGCGAATTTTGTTTAGCAAGTTTTAGTGCGTGTTTCATACTAGTAACAGCCTCCTTAAATTGTTTGTCAGCCGTGTAGCCTTGCGACAATCGCATGTGGGAGTAGGCTGCATTTGGGTAACCGCGAGTAAAGTGTTTAAGCGTCGTTATCGCTTTTTTAGTATTACCAAACTTTTGCTGGCGGTGGGCAAATTCTACGTACACATCTTGTGGAATTTTAAGCTCAAATCCGTACTTATCGCTCAGTGCTTGGTAGTAACCGGTAATAAGTGATACATCAGCGAATTTTCCATGCTCGTCTGTTACTTTAAATATTAGGTCGCTAAACAAGTGAATCAGGCTATCGCTAATTGCTGGAAGTATGGTGCCCATATGACTAAAAGTAGGGTAATGCTTATATTCCCACTTTAGCTGTGTGGGCATTTGTTGTTCTAAATTTACTAACGTATTTAATGCGCCTGTATAAAAACGTGCGCCTTCACTCGCTACACTAATAAATAACTCTTGAGCACCTTTAGGGTTTTTAGTGTATTTAATAATATTATTTTTTAACTCTTCGTCACTCCACCAACTATTTGGGCTAATAGCTATGTAGTTGTTAAACAATTCAGGCTGATTAACTAAAGTATAAAGCGCTAATGTACCAGCGTTAGAGTGACCAATTAAAGTGTTGTAGCCGTTAGTTGAGTAATTATTGTTTATGTATGGCATGAGTTCATCAGACACAAACTTTAAAAAGTTGTCGGTTTGCCCAGCGTCAGGCCATTTATTTTTAACAAAGGTTTGAAACTCCGTTTTAGGCTCACCCTCTACTTGAGGTAAGTAATCACGAACTCGGTTAGTTGTATCAATAGCAACAAGCATGGCATTAGGTATTTGCTCGTAATCAACAAGGGATTTTATAACGCCAGACGCCGTATGATAGTGCTCAACACCATCAAGTAAATAAATAACATAAAGCGGCTGGTCGTCTTTTACAGTGTCAGGTATGAAGATGCTGATTGGCCTATCTTCGTTAAGTATTTTTGATTGTAGAATAACTTTTTTACCAACGGTTATGTCGGTTGTAGCGGTGTTTGAATAGCTAAAAAAAGAGGTGCTAAAAGTAAGTATCAAGGCAAGCGATAATAAAAGCTTCATAAATATCCTTATTTAATAATGTGTTGCTTAATAATTGCACGGCTTTAGGCTTGAGTAAACGTTTATATTTTAGGAGCACATACAGGACTTTATTAATTAAAAGCTTTGATTTTTTTGTGCGAGCAAGCTCAGCGACTTCCAAAAAAACGAAGGCACTTACTTTCAATTTACTTATTGATAGCGGGGCATCGAGTACCATCACCCAATAGCTTTAACACTTATCTATTAAAGCTTAAAAAACCTGCTTGCTTAATTATCCTACTAAGCGTAAAATGCGCGCTCATTTCGGCTTTTAAACTATTAATTCCTTGCCTTAAACCGACCGGCCGAAACGGTAGAAGGCTCTATTAACCGTAAGGAATATCCATGCGTCATTACGAAATCGTATTCATGGTTCACCCAGATCAGAGTGAGCAAGTTGCTGGTATGATCGAACGTTATACTGGTTCTATCACTGAAGCTGGTGGTTCAATCCACCGTCTTGAAGATTGGGGCCGTCGTCAATTGGCTTACCCAATTAACAAGCTTCATAAAGCTCATTATGTTCTTATGAACGTTGAAGCACCTACTGAAGTAATCAGCGAGCTAGAAACTACTTTCCGCTACAACGATGCAGTGCTTCGTAACTTAGTTATCCGCACTAAATCTGCAGTAACTGAAGCGTCTCCTCTTGCAAGAGAAGAGAAGAAAGAAGCACCAGCTGCTTAATTGTTTTGAGTCCAAGCATGGCGTTTAACTGGCGGTAAATATAAATGGTTAGCCCTTTTATGAATCAGCTGGTTTTATCTGGGGTAGTTTGTAAAACACCCAAGTTAAGCCAAAGCCCTGCTGGCATCCCGCATTGCATTTTTGTTTTAGAACATAAATCGATGCAAACCGAAGCAGACCTTAACCGTAATAGTTATGTAAAGCTTCAGGTTGTTGCCAGTGGAAAGCAAATGCAACAACAGACTCAACATTTGCACGTTGGGCAGGCATTGCAAGTGAGTGGTTTTTTAAATCGCCACGAAGGTCGTAACGGCCTTAGCCAATTGGTTTTGCATGCTCAGCATATAGAAAGAATTATTTGAGGAATTAATCTCATGGCACGTTATTTCAGACGTCGTAAGTTCTGCCGCTTTAAAGCGGAAGGCGTACAACAAATCGATTACAAAGATCTAGCTACTCTTAGAAACTATGTTACAGAAAGTGGCAAAATCGTACCTAGCCGTATTACAGGTACTAGCGCTAAATTCCAGCGCCAGCTAGCAACTGCTATTAAGCGTGCTCGCTACTTAGCCCTTCTTCCATACACTGACTTACATAAGTAAGCAGCGGATTAACAGTTTTTAAAAGGTGTAGAAACATGCAAGTTATTCTACTAGATAAGATCGCTAACCTAGGTAGCCTAGGTGAACAGGTTGTAGTTAAATCTGGTTTCGCACGTAACTTCCTTTTCCCTCAAGGTAAGGCAGTTCCTGCGACTAAAGCTAACATTGAAACGTTTGACGCTCGTCGCGCAGAACTTGAAGCGAAAATCGCTGAACAGTTAGTTGCTGCACAAGCACGCGCTGAAAAACTAGAAGCATTAGCAGAAGTTACTTTAGTATCTAAAGCTGGTGACGAAGGTAAGTTATTCGGTTCAATCGGTACTCGTGACATCGCTGACGCTATCTCAGCTGTTGGTGTTGAAGTTGCTAAGTCAGAAGTTCGTTTGCCTCTAGGTACTATCCGTGAGACTGGTGAATTTGACGTATCAATTTCTGTTCACACAGACGTAACGGCTACTATCAAAGTAATCGTAATCGCTGAAGCTTAATTTTAAATTAAGCGACAAAAGCCGTGCTTTTAGCACGGCTTTTTTGTGCCTAAAATTCAGTTTTTTTATTATTAATGTGGTACTGCCTCCTAATACTCTTCTTACTTAGAATTTAAATTCTTTAAATTCTTTAAATTTATTTTCATTTCATTCAAACCTTTTACCGCTGTTATTGCGTCTAACTTATCAATACACTGGAAATGGTACCAATACCATAATAATTAAAAGGTGATATCACGGATGTTACACGTTAAACCCGATCAACCCGCTGAGTGCGAAAATGCATTGATTGAGCGCGTAAAGTCGGGTGATCAAAGTGCATACACAATGCTTTACCAATTGCATATAAAGCGCGTTTACGGTTTGTGCTTGCGCTTATTAGCTGATCAGTCGCACGCTGAGGATGCTGCGCAAGAAGTGTTTGTTCAGGTGTGGCACAAAATAGCAATGTTTGATGGTCGTTCGCAGTTTTCTACTTGGTTATACAGTGTGGCGAGTAATATTGCGATTAACTACTTACGTAAACAAAAAAGCTGGGTACAAAAAGTCGTTAGCATTGAACAAGACGGTATGGATGAGCAATCGGCTAAAGACTGTAAAGGCTTAAACGGCTTAGATAAGCTAATTGTTAGGTTACCTGAGCGCGCACGCATGGTGTTTGTATTGTTTGCAGTAGAAGGTTATCGACATGAAGAAATAGCAGAGCAATTGGGTATTGCCGTTGGATCAAGCAAATCACAATATCATCGAGCAAGGCAGTTATTACAAGAGTGGTATGAAAATGAATAAACCAAACTTTGACGACTTTTTAGATAAATCATTAAACACGCTTGATAAAGAGATAACGCCACAAAAAGATCTGTGGGCAGGTATAGAAAGAGCCATTGTAAATACCAATGAGCCTGAGCAATCAGCCGTTACTTTATGGCCAAAGTTAAGCGCAATGGCGGCATGTATCGTCGCTGCACTAGTGGCGCTCAATATGTTTGTAATCAACCCTAAACCACAACCGGTTGTGGCCATAAGTGACTATTTTGCACAGCAAAAGCAAAGCTTACTGGTGCAGTATAAAAATCAAGACGCCTTAACCGATAATTGGCAAACACAATTACAAGAGCTTGAGGAGGCAGAGTATGCCATTAAGCAAGCACTTAAAAACGAACCCCAAAACCAGGCATTGCTAACAATGTTAGCGCAGATTTATCAACAACAACTTGATTTGATTAATAAGGTGCATGCACCTCGTTGGCAAAGTATTTAGGAGAAAAACATGAAAGCAATTTTACTAGGATTAAGCTTATTTCCACTTGCTGTACTTGCAGGAGAAAAAATTGATAAACAAATAGAGGTGCCAAAAGAGGGTACTGTTTTTATTGAGAATCAGCGTGGTGATGTAAGTATTGCTGGTTGGGATAAAAGCGAGTTTAAAGTAGTGGGCGAGCTTGACGATAAGGCAGAAGGTTTTGAGCTCGAAACAAGAGGCGACAATACATATTTTGTTGTGAAAATGCCACGTAAAATGGGCTGGGGCAGTAATGGCGATGGCTCTAAACTAACTATTTTTATGCCGCATAGCAGCGCATTAGACTTTCGTGGTGTTAATGTATCGGTGATAGCTAAAGCACTTAAAAATGGTGCAGAAGTAAATGTGGTTAATGGTGAAATTACCGCACAAAATTTAGCAGGTAATATTAGGCTAACCAGCGTTAACGGTGATGTGAATGCACAAAATCTGAGTGGTAATATTCAATTTGAAACGGTAAATGGCGAAATAAATGATGAACAGTCTAGTGGTGAGTTACGCTTTAGCGCTGTAAATGGTGATATTAAGTCGTCATCAAGCGCGAGCGATGTTCGTCTTGAAAATGTGAACGGTGACATAAACTTTAAGCTAGGTAGTATCAAAAAATTACGTATTAATACTGTAAATGGTGAAGCCGAAGTTCGTATTGGTGAGCTACTGGACAGTGCAGATGTACGTTTCGAATCAGTAAGTGGCGATGCAGAGTTTTTCTTCCCTACTAATGTATCGGCTAAATTTGAGATTGAAGCCCATGCCAATGGCAAAATTATTAATGAGCTTAGCGATGACAAAGTAAAAAAAGCCAAATATGGCCCAGCCAGTGAGCTTGAGTTTGTTATTAATGGCGGCAATGCAGACGTTGAAATGGATACTATAAGTGGCCGTATTGAGCTTAAAAAGTAAATCGTAAACTTTTGAGTTACAAAAAGCAGGAAAAGATTTCCTGCTTTGCTATTTGCACAACCCCGGCAAGTCGATAGAATAGAGCCATTCAATTTTAGTACTGTGAAGTTATGGCCAAACCAGATAAGCAAGTCGATACCCTTAAAGTTCCTCCCCATTCAATAGAAGCTGAACAATCTGTTTTAGGTGGCTTAATGCTTGATAACCAAGCATATGACCGCGTAGCCGAACTTGTTGTATCTCAAGATTTTTATACTCGTACGCACAAGCTTATTTTTGAAGCAATGACAGAGCTTGCAGAGTTGGGTGATCCAATCGATTTAATTACGATTTCTGAAAGCCTTGAAAAAAATAATAAACTGGCAGGAATTGGTGGTTTTGCTTACTTAGCCGAAATAGCCAAAAATACACCGAGTGCCGCTAATATCGATGCATACGCTAATATTGTGCGAGAGCGTGCGGTTGTGCGTGAAATGATTGGTGTAGCAAATGAAATAGCCGAGGCCGGTTTTAATACCGAAGGGCGCACAAGCCATGACTTATTAGATTTTGCCGAGAGTAAAGTATTTAAAATTGCTGAGCAGCGTTCAAAAAGCACCGAAGGTCCGCAAAGCATACACAACATACTCGAAAAAACTGTTGATAAAATAGAAGAGCTATACCAATCTCCGCAAGATGGTGTAACAGGCGTAAGTACCGGCTATGCTGACTTAGATAAAATGACCACAGGCTTACAGCCTTCAGATTTAATTATTGTTGCAGCACGTCCTTCAATGGGTAAAACCACCTTTGCGATGAACCTTGCAGAGCATGCGGCAATGACACAAGACAAGCCTGTGCTTATTTACTCATTAGAGATGCCCTCTGAGCAAATCATGATGAGGATGCTGGCATCACTTGGTCGTATTAACCAAACTAAGGTACGTACTGGTCAGCTAGACGATGATGATTGGGCGCGTCTTTCATCAACCATGGGCTTGTTGATGGAAAAAGGTAAAATGTACGTTGATGATGCATCAGGGTTAACACCTACCGATGTTCGCTCACGTGCACGTCGTATTGCGCGCGATCATGGTGGTATCAGTATGATCATGGTTGATTACCTTCAGCTTATGCGTGTGCCGAGCTTATCGGATAACAGAACCCTTGAAATAGCAGAAATTTCACGCTCTCTTAAGTCACTAGCAAAAGAATTAAAATGCCCGGTTGTTGCGCTTTCGCAGCTAAACCGTACGCTTGAGCAACGTGCTGATAAACGCCCAATTAACTCAGATTTACGTGAATCTGGCTCGATAGAGCAGGATGCCGATTTAATCATGTTTATATACCGTGATGAAGTCTACAACGAAGACAGTACTGAAAAAGGCATCGCCGAAATCATCATAGGTAAACAGCGTAATGGTCCAATTGGTAAAGTGCGCTTGACGTTTCAAGGGCAGTTTTCTCGCTTTGATAACTACGCAGGTCCTGCGATGGATGACGAGTATTAATGCGCTTAGCTACTGCTGAAATTAATTTAACGGCACTTGCGCATAATTTAGCGCAGGTAAAGCGTTTTGCACCAAACAGTAAAGTTATGGCGGTATTAAAAGCCAATGCGTATGGCCATGGTTTGGTTAAAATTGCCCAACATTTAAATGATGCAGACGCATTTGCAGTAGCACGTATAGATGAAGCTTTAGCGCTTCGAGCTGGCGGATTAACAAAACCGATTGTGTTACTTGAAGGCTTTTTTAATAAAGACGATTTACCTATTTTATTGGCCAATAACTTTCAAACTATTATTCATGATGAGTATCAGCTTGCCGCTTTGGAAGAGGCTGAGCTTGAAGCGCCTTTATTGTGCTGGCTTAAAGTAAATACCGGCATGCATCGCCTGGGTATTGCCCCAGAGCAGTTTGATGAATTTTATAAGCGCCTGCAAAAAACACCCAATGCCAATAACACCGTTAATTTAATGACCCACTTTGCATGCGCGGACGATATCAATAACACCAAGACAGCACAGCAAATTTCACAGTTTGACTGCCTAGTAAATAATATTAACCAAGCACATTGCTTATCTAACTCGGCGGGCATTATTGCTTGGCCGAATGCTCATGGCGATTGGGTACGCCCTGGTTTAATGTTATATGGGGTATCACCTATGGCAAACGCATTGGGTGAGCAGCACCAGCTTAAACCCGTTATGCGTTTAACGACACGTGTTATAGCAGTGCGCCATGTTCCAGCTAACGAGGCCGTAGGATATGGTGGGCGTTGGAAAAGCGATAAAGCGACTCAATTAGCTGTGGTTGCTATGGGATATGGTGACGGTTACCCGCGACATGCAAAAGAGGGTACACCAGTGGTTATTGGCAAGCAGCGCTATGGTATTGTAGGTAGTGTGGCAATGGATATGATTAGCGTAGACATAGGCCAAAACGAGCACGACATAAAAGTAGGCGACAGAGTCACAATGTGGGGCCCAGAGCTACCAGTAGAAGAAATAGCACAGTGTGCCGATACCATTCCTTACGAACTTTTGTGTAATATTACACCGCGCGTAAGTTATGAGTATCAGCCATAATTAGATAGTGATAATTACTCTTTAATAAAGTAAATATCACTAAAGCCCATGCGGGCAAATTCTTGATCACGAAAGTTACGAACAGAAGCTGACCCTTTAGAGGTCATTTCTATTTGCTGTACCATGCTTAAGTAATTCGTTAAATCAATGCCTTCGGCAGCAGCAATTGCTTGATACATGTCGTGGTATTTATCTTTAGCAAAATTTATTTCGCGCGGTTGGTTTTTAAATTTATAGGTTATTCTGCGTGCCATATTACGCTCATTGTAATTGAGTATTAAAGCGATTTTACACTGTATTTAGTAGCGGCTCTAGCATTGAATGACACGATATAACTAGGCACTCAAACCATAGGGTTAATAATGAAATTATCAGTAGAGATTAGTAAGTACCCACTTCACCAAGATTACATTCCTTTTATCAAAGGCTTTATTGATCGATTAAACGAATACGATGGTTTAAAAGTGATTACTAATACACTATCGACACAAATTTTTGGCGATTATGATTTAGTGATGCAAGTACTCAATACCGAAATTAAACGTTCATACGAAGAGTTTGGCAAAGCTATTTTTGTGTGTAAGTTTTTGTCTGGCGATTTATCGCCTCAGTAGTTTTTTCGCCACAATTTAACGGTAACAGCACACTATGGAATTTATAACAAAAACGTTAAGCGGTTTTACTGCCATGTCGCACTGGGAATATATTGCGGTTGTGTTATCAATTGCTTATTTATTGTTGGCGATAAAAGAAAGCCTGTGGTGCTGGCCTGCTGCGTTTTTTAGTACGCTAATTTATACTATTATGTATTGGAATGGCGCATTGCTAATGGAGTCATTACTCAACTTTTATTACATGTATATGGCTGTATTTGGCTGGGTTGTGTGGCGAAAAGGCAAAGCTAATAATAACAACCTGAGTATTAGTTCTTGGTCTATGGAACGTCATGCGCTTTTAATCATACTTACCTCTATTGCGGCAACAGGCATTGGGTATTTTATGACTAACTATACACATGCTGATTTTGCCTACCTCGATAGCTTTACAACCTGTTTTGCCGTTGTGACGACTTACTTAGTTGCCAAAAAAATCCTTGAAAACTGGTTGTATTGGATAGTCATAGACGCAGCGTCTATGTATTTATATTACGAAAAAGGCTACTACCCAACATTAGCGCTTTTTGTGTTTTACACCATTATGGCAGGGTGGGGATTTAAAACCTGGTATGAAGAATACGAGCAAAGCCAAGCTAAGCCACTCGCACAGCTTTAATTTATGAGTGATTACAATGCACTTATAAACAAATGCCGTGCGTTTATAGCACCAAGTAGCGTTATTTCATGCGTGCCTTTATCACAAGGTTTAAGTAACGAAAATGTGTTAATAAATACGACTCAAGAGAAGTATTTATTAAAGCGTTACAAAGACCATTGGCCAGAATATGCCTTAGAGGCACAGCGTCGCTTGAGTGCGTCAAATATATGCCCTTCCCCTGTATGGCTTGATAAACAAAATCAACTGGCTGTGTTTAATTACTTTGACGGTAGTACCGCAAATAGTCTATCAATCGACGACGTGATTAAAAAACTTGCTACTGTCCATGCTTACTCAGTTAGCACTGAGCCAATGAACATAGCCCAAGAGCTAAGCTGTTATAAATGTTCACCAGTGTATTTGGAGCATCAGCAGCTAATTAGTGCAGCGGTTAACTTTATTACGGCCATGCCTATCGAGCTTGGTTTTTGCCACAACGATTTAATTAAAGATAATTTAATAGTGAATGAGTCAGGCAGCTACTTAATTGATTTTGAGTACGCTAAAACTAACGACGTGTATTTTGATTTAGCGGCGCTAAGTGTTAGCTTTGAGCTAAATAAAAATAATGATGATGCGTTATTAAATAGTTACGCTAAATATAAAGATAAACAGGTAGGGTTTGTAACATCAACCGATAAGCTTAATTGTTATAAGCTGTTATTTTTGGTTTTAAGTATTGGTTGGTATGAGCAGCGCGACATAAGAGCTCCAGCAAAAAAATTACGCGCGCAGCTGCTAAAACTTATTGCAGCATGTGGCTTTTAAAGGCCACCAAAACGCGCTGCTAACTCTTTATATTTTGCTACTTCATCTGCATCAAACTGCGGTTCGCCGTTTTCATCTTCTGACTTAGCGATTAATAAACTTTCACGTGCAAGACGTTTTACGCGCTCTTCTTTTACACCTAAAAATTCTGCAACTTGCTCCGTAGACATCAAACTCATTATTAATTCCTCTTTTAAATATTTTCATTACTGTGACAATGATAGTTAAAATGTTGCTAAAGCGTAACTATTTTTATCGAATATTAATAAATAACGCGTTTTTATAAAATAGTCACATGTTTTATTCAAAAGTGCCTAATTAGTAATCATATAAACTAATGTCGCTAGCATTTGTGTAAAGATGGCTTTATCATTAGCGCATGCTAACACATTGATATCGCGAGTTGATGTGGCGGCAGCAAATGTGCTCTCGTGGTGAAATGGATATCACGTGGCCCTCCGGAGGCTAAGTTGTAGGTTCGATCCCTACCGAGAGCGCCATTTGATTTAACTAGGCCAAAAACTTACCTGTGTTTTACTCCCTTTCTAATTATTAACCACCTTGCTTAAATAGACTTTACTGCCTATTGTTTTGATTATGATAGATATCTAATTATGCCATTGGTGCGTTGTGTTTGTGTTACTCAAATACATCAATAGAACAAAGGTGTATTAATACATTCGTACTTTTGGGAAACACAGTGAATGGATAGTATTGAGCAGCTTAAATTTGATCTGGCAAAGGCAGATGCCAAAATATCTGAGCTAGAAAAAAACGCCTGTTGTAATGATTTATTTATACATATATTTAACTCTTCCCCTGTCCCATTTGTATTGAATGACGCTCATAACACTATTGTCCATGCTAATGATACGTTCGTTAATATGTTTGGTTATAGAGCAAGCGATATACCCACATTAGATGAATGGTGGGGCATAGTACTTCCTAATAGCCATTATCGCGACTGTGTGATGAACTTGTGGCACAAAAAATTAAACGATGCAAAAAAAATGAATACTCGCTTTGTGCCAATGCAGCTAACTATACAGTGCAAAGACGGGTGTAAACGTACTGTACTTGGCAGTGCCGTTCCTTTAAAAAATGGGGATGCCAGTATTACGTTAAATATTTTTTATGATATTACTGAACTTGAGTATGAAAATAGCCAAATAGGTGAGCTATCTAATATCATTACTGAATTAACCCTTTCTTTAGAACAGCAAAAAAACGATCTCATACTCGAAAAACAAAAAGCCTCAGTAAACACAGAGCGGTTAAGTTTAGCCATGAAGGGCGCTAATGATGGACTTTGGGATTGGGATATTGCTAACGAAAAAATGTATTACTCACCGCGATGGAAATCGATGTTGGGGTATAAAGAAGACGAGCTTACAAATAGTTTTGCTACATGGGAAAGGCTTGTTCACCCTGACGATCTAGCTCCAGCAGTTGCTAAAATCCATTCGTTTATGGAATCTAAAACTAAGCACTATGAAGCTGAGTTTAGAATGCGCCATAAAAATGGTAGCTATGTAAATATTTTGTCTCGTGCTTTTGTTGTTGAAAGTGAGGAAGGTGAAATTACTCGTTTAGTGGGCACTCATGTAGATATTACAGCAAGAAAAAAATCAGAAGAAAAACTCAGCTACCAATCATCTCATGATTCACTCACTGGTTTAGCAAATAGAAGAGAGTTTAAGCGTCGCGTTGAGCTTTTATTGTCAGTAGCTGCTGAAAAACGAGTTGATCATGCTTTATGTTATATGGACCTTGATCAATTTAAAGTAGTGAATGACACCTGTGGTCATTTAGCTGGCGATGAATTACTTCGTCAGCTCGGTTCTTTATTGCAAAAAGTAGTAAGAAAAACAGATGTGGTAGCACGCCTCGGGGGGGATGAGTTTGCTGTATTGATGGAAAACTGCTCATTTGATAACGCCCATCGTGTAACTAGCCTAATTCAAAAAGAAATTGAGGATTATAGATTTGTTTGGGAAGGTCGCAGCTTTCGTATAGGTGTAAGCATGGGGTTGATCCAAATTACCGATAAATATGTGGATTTTACAGAGGTGCTAAAGTTAGCTGATGTTGCTTGTTATATAGCAAAGGAGAAGGGACGAAATAGAATCCATGTTCATTATGATGATGACGAAGAGCTCGCAGTGCGCCAAGGCGAGATGCAGTGGGTAAATAGAGTTCAAGATGCAATAGATGAAAACCGCTTTAAAATATACGCACAATTAATTGAGCCACTCGCTTGCGATAAAAATAAACATTATGAATTGCTATTGCGCATGGTCGATGATCAGGGAGGTATAATTCCTCCGGGTGCTTTCTTACCTCCTGCAGAGCGCTATCAACTGATTGTTAAAGTAGATAGTTGGATGATTGAAAACGCATTTAAGATGATTCTAAATAACCCTAACTTTCTCAAAGGGGTTAACTTCTTGTCTATTAACCTTTCAGGACAGTCACTTACTAATGAGGACTTTTTAATATTTGTTACAGAGCAACTTACCCTTTTGGGTGAGCATAGTGAAAAGATCTGTTTTGAAATAACCGAAACAGCCGCCATTTCAAACCTAGAACTTGCCAGTAAGTTTATTTCCCAACTAAAGGTGCTAGGGTGCTGTTTTGCACTTGATGACTTTGGAAGTGGTTTATCATCATTTGGATATTTGAAGAACCTCAAAGTTGATTATCTTAAAATAGATGGGATTTTTGTAAAAGATATTGAGGTTGATCCGATTGATCATGCAATGGTGAAATCAATAAATGAGATTGGCCACGTTATGGGTATGAAAACTATTGCTGAGTTTGTCGAAACTTCACGAATTAAGCAAACTCTATTAGAAATGGGCGTAGATTACGCGCAGGGTTATGCTGTACATAAACCACAGCCAATAGAGGAACTATTAAAATAATTAGCTTCGAGCAACTAGATTAAAGCCACCTAATTAATAGCGTGGTAAATTTATTTAAATGTACTTTTTTAAGTGAGTGATAAGCAATCCTTTATAGTCATTTATTAACGTAAATGAAACAAATGTTAGACTTGTACAGGTGTAAAATGCTATCAATGGTGTTTAATTACCTATTTCAAATACCTTTATGCTTATTACTCTACCTATCACTGAACTTGTTCCCGGCATGTATGTCGATAGCGTAACTAAGCAACATGAAGGTGTTAATGGAATAAAAATTAAAACCAGTGGTTTGGTTCGTGAAAAATCGATTATAAAACGTTTAGCTACAGAAGGCGTGCTTGAGCTATTAATTGATTTTACTAAAGGCGATGTAGCCATCCCCGCTAAGTACAAGCCAACTTCCAAGTCCCCTGTAAAAAATAAAAATTTAGCGTCTACAAAACTAAGTGATCAAACAAAGGCAAAGCCTGCCAAGGATAAATCAAAACTCGTAAATACACCTGCAAGTATAACGCTTGAGCAAGAGTTTGCTGCAGCCAGTGAAGGTTACGAGCGCCATAGTAAAAAATTAAAGTCGCTATATGGAGATATAACCGCAGGCATGGCCGTTAATGTAAAAGTACTTGATGAAATAGCCGGTGAGATAGTTAGCTCCGTTTTTCGAAATACCAACGCTATGACCATACTTACGCGCGTAAAAGACAAGCACAATTATAACTGGCGACATATGATCAATTGTGCCATTTTTACCGCCGTGTTTGCTAAGTACTTAGGTTACAAGCAAGGGGTTGTTCAACAATTGGCAATGGGCGCATTACTCCATGATTTAGGCCAAGCTAAAATACCACAAGGTATACTATCAAAACCCTCTAAGCTGACCGAATTTGAAATGAGCGCGGTAAAAAAGCATGTATCTCAAGGGTTGATATTAGCAAAAGAGGAAGAGGGTGTAACGCCACTCATGTTAGACATGATAGTAAATCATCATGAGCGATTAGATGGCTCAGGTTACCCCAGAGGTGTAAGTGATCAAAAGCTCAGTCGTGCTGCGCGTATTATGGCTATTGTTGATGTATATGATGCGATGACCGCTGATAAGCTATACAAAGAAGGCGATGAGCCTATTAATGCACTACGTTACTTATTGGCTAGTAACAAGTTATTTGATGCTGAGTTAGTGCAGCGCTTTATAAAGTGTTTAGGTGTCCACCCTGTGGGAAGTATTGTTAAATTAACTAACGAGCGTTTAGCAATCGTGTTAGAGGGAAATACCCAAAACCCTATTAAGCCAAAAGTTAAATTATTTTATAATGCAAAGCATAATCATCACGTAACGCCTAAAGATATAGATTTGAGTACCGACAACCAAGAGCTTAAAATTTTAGCGAGTGTAAAGCCCATGGATTATCAAATTAACTTATCTCGTTTGTTAAAAGATCATCTGCTCGTTTAGCCTTAATACATCGGCGCTTTTGGTTTGCCTGAGCTGATATAAACGCGCCTAAAAAGCAACTTCCCATTAGTACCAACCACAACAAAGTGCCAAGCTCTACATGTAAAGCTGTGCAGCAAAATATGAGCGATACAACAGCATTTAACATAGCGCCTAGCCAGTAACGATTAACAGGGTTGTCGCATTGTCCGGCCTGTGTGCACGCGCAGTAATTTGCCTTATAAAAGAAAAATACACTGGCTCCACAAAAAATGAGACCCACCATAATTAGAACAATCAGCACAGTTTTAACCCGTTGGTTATTTTAAAAAGAGTTTAAAATGCGGCGTAATTCATGTCAATCTAAATGATAATTAATTACATTTAGAGTAATTGCTCTAATAACATATTTCTTGTCCGATGAGTTTTAAATAGTTGTTAAAATGTAGTTAAAAAACGTGTTTTTTAGGTGTTTTTGGTGTGATCATGAAGTTTTTTTCTAAAAATTAATGTAGTGTAGCCGGGTTTTGAATATAAGTAACAACACACATAGCTACCCAAACAGTGAGTTTGGTTAAGGACACAACAATGAAATTTTCTAAAACGCTTATCGCAGCCTCGCTTGCATTTGTTTCAGCTGACTCTTTTGCAGCTGCGTTTCAATTAGCTGAGCAAAACGCATCAGGTTTAGGCCGTGCTTATGCTGGTGAAGCATCTATCGCAGACGACGCGTCTGTTGTTGCACGTAACCCTGCTTTAATGACTTTATTTAAAGATAAGCAACTAAGTGTTGCTGCTATAGCCGTTGTTCCAGATGTTAGCCTTGAGGGCACTGGTACAAACAATGGTATCGACCCGAATGCATTAGATGACGACAGCATTGCGCCTAGCGCCGTTATTCCAGCAACTTATTTCACTATGCCAGTAAACGACAGAGTATCAGTTGGTTTTGGCGCATTTGCTAACTTTGGTTTAGCAACAAAATTTGATGACGACTACGCGGCAGGTCAAATTGCCGGTGAAACAGAAATTGTAACCGTAAATATGAACGCAAGCGTTGCCTATAAAGTAAGCGAGCAGTTCAGCTTTGGTATTGGCTTAAATGCAATTTATGCAGAAGCTAAAATTATTCGCAAGTTTGGTGCTTCAGCTTTACCAATCCCCGCTTCAACAGATGCAGTAAACCTTGAAGGTGATGATATTGGTTACGGCTTAAATGTTGGTTTAATGTACCAATTAGACGAAAACAGCCGTTTTGGTTTTAACTACCGTACAGAAACTGACATCACGTTTGAAGGTGAATACTCAAACGAGCTTCCTTCTGCATTTATTCCTGGTGGATTAGACGGACAACTTGAACTTCCAGGTTCGGTTGAAATAACGCTACCTGCTATTGCTGAGTTTTCTGGTTCACATCAGTTAGACGAAAAATTAGGCTTGCACTACAGCGTATTGTGGACTGGCTGGAGCAGCTTTGATTCATTGGAAGCACAAGTAACAGCACCAACGGGTGATAAGTTTAGTGCATTTGAAAAAACAGAAGATTTCTCTGATGCACTTCGTTACTCAGTAGGTACTGACTACCAGTACAACGAAAACCTATTGTTACGTGCAGGTATTGCGTTTGACGAGTCGCCTGTATCACAACAGCATTTATCAATCTCGATTCCAGACACTGACCGCTTTTGGTTCTCTTTTGGTGGTAACTACATCATCGATAAAAACTCAAACGTTGATTTAGGCGTGAGTATTATTCGTGGTAAAACACAAAACTACACTGAAAAAGATAACTTAGGCTCGCAGTGGTCTTTTGAATCTAAAGGTCATGCTACGCTTATTGGCGCGCAGTACAACTACACGTTTTAATGTAGAAGTGCCTTTAGCTTAGTCATTAGGCACAAAAAAGCCGCTCACTTTAATTAAAGTGAGCGGCTTTTTAATGCCTGCTAAATTGCTTTAGCAGGTATGTGACTAAAATTATAAGCTTTCAATCTTCGTTTTTTGCTCAAGCAGCTTAGTTTTAGCATCGGTGAATTCAGCTAACTTAGCGTTTTCTTTTGCAAGAACAGCTTCTGGTGCATTGTTTACAAACTTTTCGTTAGCGAGTTTGTTTTGCACTTGCGCTAGGCCTTTTTCTGCTTTTTCGAGTTGCTTGTTGATACGTGCAAGCTCTGCTTCAACATCAATTAAGCCCGCCATTGGGATCATAATTTCTAGGTTGCCAACATAAGAGGTTGCACACGCTGGTGCGTCGTCTTTATTTTCAAGCATTGTAAACTCTTCAAGCTTAGCCAATGATGCCAAGAACGATTTATTTTCTTCAATACGGCGCACATCTTCGCTTGATGCATTGGCAAGTAATACGCTCAGTGGCTTGCTTGGGCTAATATCCATTTCACCACGAATGTTACGAATAGCTAAAATGAATTGCTTAACCCACTCTAAGTCTTCCATCGCTTTGGCATCAACGCTTGCTTCATTATAAACAGGGAAGCCTTGTACCATAATGCTAGTGCCCGCTGTTTCAAGGCCTGCAAGTGGTGCAACGCGTTGCCAAATCGTTTCTGTGATGTATGGCATCATTGGGTGCATTAAGCGTAGTAGGCTTTCTAGTACTGTAATGAGTGTATTACGTGTACCGCGCTGCTGTGCTTCACTGCCTTTAAATAATACGGGCTTAGTTAGCTCTAAGTACCAATCACAGAACTGGTTCCAAGTGAATTCGTAAAGTGTATTAGCGGCTAAATCAAAGCGGTAGTTATCAAGGTGCTCAGTGTACGTTTTAACGGTGGCTTCATATTGGCCTAAAATCCAACGATCAGCTAGCGAGTACTCTTTTTGTGCATCGTTTGCAAAACCACAGTCTTGCTCTTCTGTGTTCATTAATACGTAACGGCTCGCGTTCCATAGTTTATTACAGAAGTTTCGGTAACCTTCAAGGCGGTTCATGTCCCAGTTTATATCACGACCGGTAGATGCCATTGCTGCAAGGGTAAAGCGAAGCGCATCGGTACCGTGAGCTTCAATACCATTTGCAAATACTTTGCGCGTGTCTTTTTCAATTTTAGCGGCAAGTTTTGGCTGCATCATGTTGCCAGTACGTTTTTGTACTAAGTCTTCAAGTTCAATGCCGTCAATCATGTCTAGCGGGTCAAGTACGTTACCTTTTGACTTAGACATTTTATCGCCGTTGTCGTCACGTATTAGGCCAGTAACATACACTGTTTTAAACGGCACTTGTGGTTTACCATTTTCATCTTTTATAAAGTGCAGCGTCATCATGATCATACGCGCAACCCAGAAGAAAATAATATCAAAACCTGTTACTAACACGTCAGACGGGTGGAAGGTTTTTAAATCATCGGTGTTTTCTGGCCAGCCTTGCGTTGAGAATGTCCAAAGCGCTGACGAGAACCATGTATCAAGTACGTCTTCGTCTTGGCTAAGTGCTACGCTATCTGCAATGTTGTTATCGCGGCGAACTTCCGCTTCGTCGCGACCAACGTATACGTTGCCTTCGCTGTCGTACCAAGCTGGAATACGGTGACCCCACCAAAGCTGACGTGATATACACCAATCTTGTACGTCGTTCATCCACGAAAAGTACATATTTTCGTATTGCTTAGGCACAAATTGAATGTCGCCGTTTTTAACTGCATCTTTAGCAGGTTCTGCAAGTGGCGCAACACGTACATACCATTGGTCTGTAAGTAGTGGCTCAATAACCACACCAGAGCGGTCACCGTAAGGAACAGTTAGGCCGTGATCTTCAATTTTTTCAAGTAGGCCAAGTTCTTCAAATTCAGCCACAATCGCTTTACGCGCTGCAAAACGATCAAGCCCATGAAAACGCGCTGGAATTGGCGCATCAAGCTCAAGCTCTTTGCCGTCAAAGGTGTAAGTTTCACCTTGCGTTAAAATAGCGGCGTCTTTATCGAAAATATTGATCATTGGCATTTTGTGACGCTTACCAACTTCGTTATCGTTAAAGTCGTGAGCTGGGGTTATTTTTACACAACCTGTGCCTTTATCTTTATCGGCGTGTTCATCAGCAACAATGGTAATACGGCGATTAACGATAGGTAATAAAATGTCTTTACCAATTAAATCTGTGTAGCGCTCGTCATCTGGGTTTACTGCAACACCTGAGTCGCCTAGCATAGTTTCTGGGCGCGTAGTTGCGACTACAATGTAGTCTTTACCGTCTTGTGTTTTAACGCCATCGGCTAGTGGGTAACGTAAGTTCCACATGTGGCCTTGTTTGTCTTTGTTTTCAACTTCAAGATCAGAAATAGCAGTGTGTAATTTTGGATCCCAGTTTACTAGGCGTTTACCACGGTAAATTAGGTTTTCTTTATGAAGGCGAACAAATACCTCTTTAACCGCTTCAGATAAACCATCGTCCATCGTAAAACGTTCACGGTCCCAATCAACTGATGCGCCAAGACGACGAAGCTGTTTAGTGATTGTGCCGCCCGATTCGTTTTTCCACTCCCAGATTTTATTAATAAAATCTTCACGGCCTAAATCGTGGCGTGTTTTACCTTCTTCAGCGTGCAGTTTACGCTCAACCAACATTTGTGTTGCAATACCTGCGTGGTCAGTACCTACTTGCCATAATGTGTTGTTACCTTGCATACGTTTAAAACGCGTAAGGGTATCCATTATTGTATCTTGGAAAGCGTGGCCCATGTGTAAGCTACCCGTGACATTTGGCGGCGGGATCATAATAGAATACGGCACGCCTTGGCCAGATGGCTTAAAGTAGCCTTTTTGTTCCCAGTCTTGATATAGAGACTGTTCAATATCTTGCGGATTGTAGGTTTTATCCATTACACAGAACCTTAAATAAGTACTTAAATTAGTTGGTTAGTTTGCCTGAGTGGCTAGCTATTAATATCTTGCGTGGTGAGATTGGCACCGAGTTGGCGTAGCTTTTTAAAACGCTCGCGGGCTGCTTGTTTAGCAACAGGTTCTACGGGGACAAAATCAAAAACTTGGTTAAATCGGCGAATGTAATCAGGTAGCTGAGTGGCCAAGTTTATTAAAACTTTTCGGTTGCCAACAGGTGGCGTAATACCAATTTCAACAGGGGCTCCGCCTTTAGGGCCTTCACCTTGTAAATTGTGTGGTACAAAACTGTCTGGGTCGAATGCCCAAATAATTTCATCAATGGCACAGGCTGTATCGTTATCGTTTACACAAATAAATACACGTTGCCCATTACGATACTGATCGGCCGCTATTTGTGCAGCCAAAGCAAAATGATCATCAGCCTGGGCTTTAGACTCATCTTGTTGCTTTAGAACGAAAAATTTAGCGTTCATGTTCATTGTATCGGGCTTTCCCATGGCATTGAATGTGTACTAGATTAATACACATAAATTAAGAGGCAGATTTTGCCATATAACGGGGTTTGCTTCAATTAATACACAAATAAATAAGGCGCCTAGTGGCGCCTTATTTTGAACTAAACAGGTAATTAATCGTGTGCTGCTTCGCTTACACCCGCTCTGTTCAATAAATACTGAGTTAGCATAGGAACAGGGCGTCCTGTTGCGCCTTTATTTGCACCACTTCGCCATGCAGTACCCGCTACATCTAAATGCGCCCAATTATATTTTTTGGTGAACTTAGATAAAAAACACGCCGCTGTAATTGTGCCTGCCGCGCGCCCACCTAAGTTAGTAAAATCAGCAAATGGGCTTTCTAGTTGGTCTTGATAATCGTCCCACAGTGGTAGCTGCCATGCACGATCGCCACTTTGCTCAGACGCTTTCAATAAGTCGTGGGCAAGGGGGTTATGGTTTGCAAGCAAACCTGTTGCATGAGCACCTAATGCAACAATACATGCACCTGTAAGGGTGGCTACATCTATGACGGTATCTGGGTCAAAACGCTCCACGTAGGTTAACGCATCGCATAATACTAAACGACCTTCAGCATCGGTATTAAGTACTTCAACCGTTTGCCCCGACATCGTTGTTAAAATATCACCTGGTCGGTAAGCATTTGAACTTGGCATGTTTTCACAACCAGCTAAAATACCTATTACGTTTATAGGTAATTGCATTTGTGCTAAAGCGCGCATTGCACCTATAACACCTGCAGCACCACCCATATCGTACTTCATTTCATCCATGGCTTCGCCAGGTTTAATTGAAATACCGCCGGAGTCAAAGGTTAAACCTTTACCAACTAACACAATTGGCGCTTGCTCGTCGCTTGCACCTTTGTAGTTAATAACCGACATAACAGATTCGTTATCACTACCACGGCCAACCGCTAAGTATGAGTTCATACCAAGCTCTGCCATTTTTTCTTCGCCAATAATATCAACGGTGATGTTATCAAAATTAGTAGCAAGCTCTTGCGCTTGTTCGCCTAAATACGCAGGGTTGCAAATATTGGGTGGCATGTTGGCAACGTCTTTACACAACTTGCTGCCAGCAGCGATAGCTAAACCGTGCTCAATCGCACTTTCACCAATAGTGAGTTCGCGGCGCGTGGGTACGTTAAATACAATTTTACGAAGTGGGCGACGCGGGTCTACTTTTTTACTTTTAAGTTGATTAAACGTGTATAAGCAATCTTGCGTTGTTTCTACGGCTTGGCGTACTTTCCAATAAGTATCTCTGCCTTTTACGTGTTGCTCTGTTAAAAAGCATACCGCTTCCATTGAGCCTGTATCGTTTAGGGTATTTATTGTTTTAGAGATAATTTGTTTGTATTGCTTGTCATCAAGCTCGCGCTCTTTACCGCAACCTACAAGCAAAATACGCTCGCTTAACACGTTAGGGACATGGTGCAATAATAAAACTTGGCCAGGTTTACCCTCTAGGTCGCCACGGCGAAGTAAATTTGAAATATAACCATCACTGATTTTATCGAGTTGTTCACCAATGGGGGATAACCTGCGTGGTTCGTACACGCCAACGACAATACATGCGCTGCGTTGTTTTTCTGGGCTACCACTTTTTACGCTAAATTCCATTGTTGCTCCTGGTTGTGAGTCATTTAAGCTAATAAATAAGGCCAAAAATAATATTTTCTAGTCTTAGTAGCTAAGCTTATGTAGAGATAATACTCATTTTAGCTGATTTTTACCGACTCTTACTGTGTAATTGAACTTTATATGCTTAAGGGCTACTAATGCAACATTATATCTTGCACTTAGGTAGGATAATTAATTTTGATGGCTTATAATAATAGCCTATTTGTCGGTATAAACTGTGCAAAATAGCTATTTAACTATTCGACACTCACTATTGTAGTGAAATACTAAGTTTAACAGGGGCGAGCATTGCTTATTTTTCGTTATTTGACCGCTGAGGTTTTAAAATCGCAGGTCGCCGTATTTTTAACTTTAATGACCATTTTTTTATCACAAAAGCTGGTGGTTATTTTAGGTGACGCATCAGAGGGAAGCATTCCTGCTCAATTAGTGCTGTCGATGATTGCGTTAAAGTTACCACAACTTGCCTCGTTAATTCTTCCATTGAGTATATTTTTAGGCATTATTTTAGCGTACAGCCGTATTTACGCCGACAGCGAAATGACGGTATTAAAAGCGTGTGGTGTGAGTGAATGGTATGTAGTGCGTGTAACTTTAATATCAAGCGCAGGTTTAGCGCTTTTGGCTGGCGCATTAACTATGTACCTAGCACCCTGGGCCAGTGAGCAAGAGTATCAATTAAAAGAACAAGCTAAAGCTGACGCTGGGCTGTCAGCATTAAGAGCCGGTCGTTTTCAAGAGACAGGGAACGAAAAAGCCGTGGTGTTTATTCATAATATTGAAAATGGTGGCAAAGAGCTAAACAAAGTGTTTGTTGCACAGCTACCAAATAGTGATAACGATGAATTAGCTCGACTAGTATACGCAGAGCAAGGCGTGGTAATTGAAGCGCAAAACGGTGAGCAACAGTTAGTGTTAACCGATGGAAAACGGTACGAAACCGACGCAACAACACCAGCATTAAACCTTACTGAGTTTGATGGCTACAGTGTGCAAATTCGTGAACAAGAAATAGAGCATCAACGCCGTAAGTTAGAAGCTGTGCCGACTAATCAGTTGCTTGCTATTAATACGCCTGAGTCTATTGCTCAATGGCAGTGGCGTATCGCTATTCCTCTTTCTATTCCGCTGCTTACTTTACTAGCAGTGCCGTTAAGTGTGGTTAATCCTCGCCAAGGCAAATTTGCTAAATTGGTACCCGCTATAAGTTTGTATCTTGGGTATTTTATTTTATTAAATGCCGCAAAATTCGCGATAGAAGATGGCAAAATACCGCCGTCAATTGGGCTTTGGTGGATTCACTTGAGTGCCTTATTTATTGGTGGCTTATTAATTATTAAAGGCCGCCCAATAGGCGCTTTGCTTAAAGCTGTTGTCACTAAGCGGGAGTTAAGCTCATGATGAAAACACTCGACTGGTATTTAGGCCGCAGCATCTTACAAACAACAGGCTTTGCTTTGTTGGTTTTAGTTGGCATCAGTACCCTAATTAAATTTATTGAACAGTTAAAATCGGTAGGGCGTGGTAGTTACGATTTGATTACCGCCATGCTGTATACGCTGTACAGTATTCCTGGTGATTTAGTGGTGTTTTTCCCTATGGCTGCGCTCATTGGGGGCTTAACAGGGCTTGGTGCGCTTGCTTCAAATAGTGAATTAGTGGTTATGCAAGCAGCGGGTATGTCGCGGTTGCAAATTATTGGCTCGGTGATGAAAACCGCCATGTTTATGGCCATTTGTATGATGGCGCTTGGCGAATGGGGAGCACCAGAGGCACAGTTACGTGCAAAAGAAATGCGAAACCAAGCTATACATGGCGGAGATGTGTTTAGCGCACAAAAAGGGGTTTGGGCGAAAGATGGAAATAACTTCATAAATATAGAAGATGTGGATGAAAGCGGTAAGCTTAACGGTTTGCACATGTACTATTTTGATAGCTCACTTGAACTTACTCAAATTACTAAAGCTAAAGAGGCAATTAGCCGAAAAGATGGATGGCTTTTACGTGATGTAAACAAAGTAATTATTACGGATGAGTTAATTACGACTGAACTACACCCAGAAGAGTTTTACCCATCGCAACTAACCGCTGAAAAGTTAGGCGTTGTATCTGTAAAGCCTGAGTCGCTTTCGTTTACAGGGTTATGGTCGTACTTAAGCTACTTAGAGCAAAATGAACAAGATACCAGTACCTATGACCTTGCTCTTTGGCGAAAGTTTATGCAGCCCGTGTCGGTTGCGGTTATGTTACTGGTTGCGCTCTCTTTTATATTTGGTCCGTTACGTACTGTAACTATGGGCGCACGAATAATTATGGGTGTTGTAACAGGCATTGTGTTTCATTTAACAAACGAGATATTTGGTCCCGTGGTAATGGTTTACCAAATACCTGCCATAATTGGCGCTGTACTGCCTAGTGTTATTTTTATAGGCTTTGCGACCTACTTAATGAATAAACGGGTTTAAGCGATTACATCTAAAAACAAAAAAGGGTGACTAGTAAGTCACCCTTTTTTGTTTTTAGATGTTTTATTAGTGTATAAACATTAATCGAGCTCGCGGTATATACGTTTGTTCTCTTCTTTTGAAAGAGCAACAACCTCTGTTTTAGATAAGTAATCTTGTAAGGCTTTTTTGTTTTTAAAATCAACTAACACAACTAAGTTACCTAAACCAAGTAACGCGCCCATGCAGCGAATAACAGATTGCGACCAACTAATTAAATTGCCATCGTTGGTTTGTACTCTTAATCGCCATGCTCGCATACCAATTGTTTGACCGCTTTTGGTCCAAAAGTAACTAAAAAATATAACATTAACGCCCACAAACAACGCACTGCGAATGCCATCTAGTAAAGGTGAATTCTCTATAAATGCAGCAGGGTCTTGACCTTCGGTTTGCTCAATAAGGCCCGTAGAAATTAAAACTTGAATTGCAGCAAAGTACAAAATAGCGGTTAGCATAGATAATGAAATGACGACTAAAGAGTCGTATATTAGCGACGCAAAACGGCGCCAAAAACCAGCACGTGGAAACTCACCCGACATAAAAATACTCTCACTGTTAATGTGTGGCTAGTTTAGCAAAAAAGCGCAAAAATACTAAGCGCTATAGTATGTTGGTATCATTTAACTATTGGTTTAAATAATATCTGTATTTTTAAAGTGCTTTATTTACATGACGCTTTAATTTTTTTAAATGTTAAGAGTTGCCTAAATGTTAAGCGGTTGATCATGCTTATGTAATAAAAGGCTTGCTGCTAACCCTATTGTTTGTATAATGCTTGGCATAGAGACGAAGGCACATAAATAATCCTAAGCTCTAAAGTGGTTTTTCTTTATCTTCTCGTGTTTAGAAGGTTAAAGAAAAATGATGCCAGCGTGATGAAATTGGTAGACATGGGGGATTCAAAATCCCCTTCCGAAAGGAGTGCCGGTTCGAGTCCGGCCGCTGGTACCACTTTTTATAACCTCTGCTAGATTTAGCAGAGGTTTTTTTATGTCTAAAATTTGTGATGACG